>JBDSOQ010000080.1:0-7937 GCA_039914755.1 Nitrosospira sp.
CAGGCGCGTGCTGCGTTTAAAAAAGGCGAACTCGGCAATTTGCAGTATCTGGAAGCGATGCGTAATGAGATACGGCTGGCGATAAAAAAACAGGAGGAAATCGGACTGGACGTACTCGTGCATGGAGAGCCCGAGCGCAACGACATGGTGGAATATTTCGGCGAGCAATTGTGGGGCTACGCTTTTACCGAGAATGGCTGGGTGCAGAGCTACGGATCCCGTTGCGTGAAGCCACCTGTTCTATATGGCGATATCTACCGGCCCGAGCCGATGACGCTGGAGTGGATTCAATACGCGCAGAGCCAGACCGAAAAGCCCGTCAAAGGCATGTTGACCGGCCCGATAACGATGCTGATGTGGTCGTTCGTGCGTGACGACCAACCGCGTTCGCTCACGGCCCTCCAGCTCGCGCTCGCCATCCGGGACGAGGTTGTCGACCTGGAGCAGGGCGGCATAGGTATTATTCAAATCGACGAACCCGCTTTTCGCGAGGGGTTGCCATTGAAAAAACGCGATTGGAACGGATATTTCCAATGGGCAGTGGAAGCATTCCGCGTCGCCAGTTCGGGTGTAAGGGACGATACGCAGATACACACCCATATGTGCTATTCGGAATTCAACGATATTCTACCCGCCATTGCCGATATGGATGCGGACGTGATTACCATCGAAACCTCCCGCTCACGCATGGAACTGCTCGATGGGTTCGGCCATTTCAAGTATCCCAACGAGATAGGTCCCGGCGTCTACGACATCCATTCGCCGCGAATTCCTCAAACCGCCGAGATGCTGGAACTGCTGGAAAAAGCCTGCCAGGTGATCAATCCGGAGCAGCTTTGGGTGAATCCGGACTGCGGGTTGAAGACGCGAAACTGGCCGGAAGTTACCACGGCATTGGAGAGGATGGTCGAAGCGGCGCGCCTGCTACGCGTCCGTCTGGAGACTCCACAAGCCGAGTCCGCAAGCGCCATAGCATGAGCTGATCATAACGAAGATCCCATCAGGCCAATTTATGAAGGCCAGAAGTGGATATTCTCCTTCCCGTGAACTTCAAAAAGTAGGCCGGGCTATGCCCGGTATCGTTTTTACGATCGTCGGGCGGAGCCCGACCTACTTTGCAGCTCCTTGGAATGGTGCCCCTAAGCGTCGCCCGAGGGACCTCACGAAGCGGTATCGGACAACGTAGGGGGAGAATACCGCGCTACGGCATAGGACGCCCGCAGCCATGCTTACGTAATTGCGCGTTACAAACCGGGGCGGTAGCTCCCGCCGCACGGTGGTACTCCGTATCCCGGCAAAGATGCCGGAGTCCATCCAACACGGAGGAATGGATTTTCGCGGGTGCGAAAATATTTTGTCGTTGAACTTATTTCTTTCCGGCGCCGTTGACCGCAGCCTTGAGCGCCGCGCCCGATTTGAATGCCGGAATCCTGGAAGCGGCAATCTTCAGCTCTTCACCCGTCCTGGGGTTGCGGCCAGTGCGTGCAGCACGCTCGCGTACTTCGAAAGATCCGAACCCCGGCAATGAAAGTGAATCCCCTTTTTGCAGCGTATCCGAAATAATTTCGATTAGCGCCCCAACGGTGCGGTTCGCGTCGGCTTTGCTGCAGCCGGTCTTGGTGGCTATTGCATCAATGAACTCAGTCTTATTCATATTCGAGAACTCCATTTTCAGTATAGGTTAATCAAGTTTACGGCATTCCCTGATGGAGATGACGAAATAGCTCTACGGATTTCCGTGGCTTGTTCTTTAGCGCCTGAGCGACGGACACATCGCTCAGGCTTGTCGTGCAGCAGGGCGGCATGCTTTTCCCTCGCATTCCTCAGTCTCTATTGGTGGTTTCCGGGAGAGGAGGCGATGGCGACGTATTGCAGGCCGGTCACCGACTCAGCCACTACTTTCAAGGGAATTACCATACGAGCGATGAATGAATTCAGTGCTGACGTTGCTGACTTTGAAATCGAAGAGTTCATTACGGCGCCGAATCTCGAAGATTTCCGGCTATTGACAGGCTGATCCATCGCCATTGTCATAAAACTGATAGCTGCTGTCAACGGTAATTTAAAACCGATACAGTTTTCCGGTATCGGCAATTGAATATTGTGTTTGCGCCAGATGTAGCAAGGCATCAGATACGGTGGTCAGCTTCAGCTATGCGCGGGGTTCGGCAACGCGTTCGTGGGTGATATTCGTGTAACCATTTCCATCATCTGGTCATAGGCCGACAGTGGGTGCTATAGCGGCGCAAGCCAGCAGCGTATCAGGCGCGCATGAAAGGCTTTCAAGTTGAATCAACGGCGCAACGCTTAGTGTTCTCCTTGCACGCCGCAAGCGGAACAGATGCCGCGCCCCAGCCGTCTTATCTTCACGCGAACTCAACGCCTCATCCGCCAGTCCTGTCGGCAGCCTCCATCGGTACGCGGGCCTTGGCGGCAAGCTCCTTGAGCAGCACGGCGGCCGGAGCCGGTCTATCTCCCGGCGTTTCCACCGGAGAAGGCGCCAGCGGTTGCAGGAGATCGCCTTCTCCCTGCGTTCCGTGAAACCAGAGAGCCTGAACGTAGAGTCCGGGAACGTTGAGAAGCCGCAGTTCAAAGCCGCCCTGCGCCACCTCCGGAGACTCCCCCACCGCGCGCAGCGCCTGCGCGCTCGAGTCGACGAAGCGGCTTTCGTTGAAAGCCGAGAAAACCTGCTCTCCCCCGGGCCCGGCAACCGTCTCGGCGGAGGCGAGGACATTATCGCCCTCCTGCACCAGATAGCGCCAGCCGGTTGGCCTGGCCGCATCGAGGCCTTTTCCGGCCGCAAGGTCGGAGAGGCCCAACGTAAATACCTGCTGTGGCTCGGTGAGCTGCAGCGGCCCGGTAGCATTGCGCAAGGCGGGGGTTCTGAAGGCGCGGTTCCTGCTCAAATCCAGGAAAGTGGAATGCATGGCATCCAGCACCTGTTGCGGAGGTTTTTGAGCGATAAAGGCCATCGTAAACTCCTCAGTATTTGGTGTAGTAAGTATGGGTCCACGTCCCCGACCCTTTATAGGCAGTCTGCAGGGTTGCGTAATTGACATCCGAGCGGCCATAGATCGGATCGTCGACCGACACATAGTCGATACCGCCCGCACTATATTGCCCCTTGATGACCAGGAAGTGGGCACCGCCGCCCGACCAGGCCACCCGGATGCCCAGCGGACGGGCGAAGGTTACCTCGTTCTCGATCTGGGCGGTGGTGGCAATGCCGCCCACCCAGTGGTCGAAGTGGCCCACCACCGTGAGCGCCTGATCGAGAAAGCCGTAGACGTTGCAGGGGCCGGACGCGCCTGTGCCGCAGCAGTCGGTGCGTGCCAGTTCGCCATTGGCCACGGCGCACTGCTGCCAGCCGCTTCCCGGCTGGTAGAACAGGGCAACGCTGGTCGCGGTTGCCGCCCAGCACCAGTTCGATTGCTGCTGGGGCTGCATGAAGAAGTACATTTCGTCGAGCCACCAGATGGTATCGATGTGGTGCTCGATTCCCGCGACAAGGGCATTGTGTTCGTCGATTTGCTGATCGGTTCCCACGACAAAGACATCGAGTATGTCGGGGTAGCGGCTCAATACATTGATCGAGGCTCCACGCGCGACGACCGGCAAAGCCCGAATCATACCGTGCCGGTTCCAGGGGCTCAACGCATTGACCGGGGTTTCCGGTGCGACGGCGCCTGCGGCGATCTGGAACCAGGAACCCCAGCCGCTGCTGGCGTCCCACCAGATGCTGAAGACGCCGTGGTTCGTGCCCACGGCGAAGACATCGAGGCGATCGGGATAGCGCGACACGACGCTGATGGACGTCTCGGGGGCCGCTGCGCCGTTGGCCACCACAAACCACTTCTGAGCCCAACCACCGTTGGCGTCCCACCAGATACTATAGATTCTATGGTCTGTGCCGACGATGAAGAGGTCCAGGTGGGTCGGATAACGCGCCACGGCCGCAACCGAACTGCTCGGGGCGGCGAACCCGCCCGCGATCTGGAACCAGTTCACCCAGCCCGTGCTGGCATCCCACGAGGTGCTGAAGATGCCATGATTGGGCCCGACCGCAAAAAGGTCGATATGGTTGGGCTTGCGGGTCACCGCCGTGATAGACGTTCCAGGTTCGGCGACGCCACCGCTGACAACGAGCCAGTTTGGTGCCCAGCCGCTCTTGGCGTCCCACCAGATGTTGCGGATTTTGTAGTCCGATCCCACTACGAACAGATCCAGGTGGTTGGGGTTGCGGGCGATGGCTGCGACGGAAGTTCCGGTAGCCGCGGTAAGATTAGAAACACGGAACCAGCCGTTGTCCCACAAGCCGTTGGCCCAGCCGCCGTTCGCGTCCCACCAGATGCTATAGATTTTTTGGTCCGATCCCACCACGAAAAGATCGAGGTGGTCGGGGTTGCGGGCGATCACGGTGACTGTCGTTCCCGGCGCCGCGCTGCAGCCGGTAAGTCGGAACCAGTTCGACCATCCCGTGGAGATATCCCACCACGCGCTGTAAATTCCGTGGTCGGTCCCCACGCAAAAGATATCGAGATGCTGCGGATACCTCGCAACGGAGGTGATAGAAGTGGACGGTGCCGCAACGCCGCCACTGACGCCAACCCAATTCGGTGCCCAGCCCATTGTCTACTCCTTCCGTTGATGTTCATGCCCTGAAAAAGCAGGATCTCATGTATCAGGAAAAATAAACGCTCTCTTTCATATGTGTGGACATCACTTCAATATGACCAATAAGGTTTCGTTCAAGCATATGCTTGATTGTTGGCATGGAAGCTTTTGGCGTTTCTTGTAAAACCAGTTTACCAAATGACTCCACCTCTCGTGATTGCCTCTCGCCCAAGCCCAGCCTTGATTCGATCGAAACATAAAGGACTGCTATTTTCTGGAGCTATTCATTGTTTATATATTAAAAGCGGGAAATTACAAATATGAAATACCTGAACTTAATGGGACTCTGTTTCAATGGGGTCAGACTCGATTGAATCAACCTAAAATACATTGATTGCTTTCCGAGAGTTTAAGTACGTATGGTTCAGGCGATTGGAACGATTCCCCGGAAGACGCTGCGGCGCAGGACGGCGCCTTGCAAAATAAACCTGCGGAAGACGCGGGTGCCGATAAGTCACGGAGTTTGCCGGGCGATCCCGTGAAAGACCGCCGTATTGGCGGATTCATGAACCTGCCCCAGGAGAGGGAGGAACACAAGGCTGGAACCGGGGGCGCAGCGATGATTCATCCCGCACACCGTCCAGTCGGGACCGGCAATAAAGACTCCCTGAAACTCCGCGCTTCTCTGGAACCCCATATGGTGCCCGCCGTATCGGCGGCGACATCTGCGGCGCCTGCCCTTCCGGTCCATGCCCGTTTGACGCAGCATCCCTTTCACGCGGAATCCCTTCATTTGCCTCCCAATCCAATTTCCGGAGCTGTCCGGAACAATCAACGGGCGATTCTGAAGCTGGGGCTGGTTACTGGCTGGTGCTCACGATCATAAGTCCGCCCACAATCAGGAGGACCCCGCACCACAGTCGGGGCGTCATTTTTTCCTTGAGCGCCAAGCTGGCTCCAAACGCCATGAAAAGCGGACTCAGGGCATCGAACGGGTAGAGATAACTCAGCTCGACCTGCGACAGCAACTCCAGCCACAGGAAAAACCAGAGCGTCAGCAGGCCGATGCCGCAGGCGAATGGAACAGCCTGCTTCCACCCGGCGGCTTCCGATTCGCCTGTTGTGCCATTCATTGCATGCTTGAGAAAAATCTGTCCCCCTACCATAAAAGCCTGGGAAACAATGATGAGAACCGGAAACCAGCCGCTCATGCGCGCTCCTCGACCCGGCAATAGGATTCCGCAATCACCAAGACCCCAAGGAGCACCACGGCTATTCCGGCAGCGCGCATCGGACTGATCATTTCGCCCAGAAAGAGATAGCTGGCCAGAGGGACGAAGATGTGCTCGATATTAATCAGATTGAAAGCGATGTTGAGGGGAAGGACCTTGAGTACCTTTAACCAGAAGACAAAGCTGATGATGTAACAGAGAATTCCCGCCAGGATCCACCCTGACACAAGTCCCTGAATCTCCAGCCAGCCTAGCCCGCTATGAAAAGTTTGCGTGTCGTCCACCCCCATTTTCAAGAAAACCTGAGACGCGGCGACAAACAGGGCACAACAGACGACCCCCCAGTAGGGAAGGCCTCGTTTTACACTCGCGGAAGACTGGATCGGGTTCATCGTAAATCCATAAAGTGGTGAATTTCGGGAAACCGGATCATACCGTGCCGGTTACAGGATGGGAATCGGATGCCAAAGATTCCTCAAGCACATTAATGTATTAACAATCGTTATCATTACTACTACTCTTAATTAATGTGCCTATGCACCATTCTCAGTTTGCGCGTATGTAGCTTGGGTAGGATGGGTGGAGCGTAGCGTAACCCATCAAAACTACGCAACACGACACATTAACCACAACCGAATATCAGGGATGTTGCTTTGGTAGGGCGTGAGAATAGCCAAATGATGGGCTGTACCACACTCTGTCGCTTCTGCTGAAAACCATACAGAGGCATATTAATTAATGTCTCTGACAGAGTAGCTTCTGCGCGAAAACCTTTCTCTTTCTGCCATTTGTGCTTGTTTCGATAGGGTTAGGCTTGGTCAGACTCGATTGGATCAACATAAAATGCAATACATTGATGGCTTTCCGGGCGTTTAAGTACGTATGGTTCAAATTTCCGGACAGTGGTGATAGCCGAATAGTGATTCGGCTTTAAGAGCATGTGTACCTTTATTTCATCTCTCGGACTAGCCTATTGTTTTTCCCGTGTTTTATTTGACCACCTGCGCAAACGGCCCTGACAGTTCCGGTAGATAGTCTCTCAGTGTAAGGTGCCCACAGGGAAAGAGGATTTATACTCGCGATGACGGTGTAATTGATGTTTACGGTTGCGCCCTTCTCTATAGACGCAGGCGCTTGCTGAAAGGCCCATAATCCAAGGTTGTCATGGTGCAGATTCTGGCTGCTGTTGAAAAATGCTCGAACGATGATGGGGCCGGTCGTCGGGCCTGTAGTTGAGCTTATCCTGATTCTGTAGCTTGGTGTCCTCCCATTGGGCCGTCCAACATCATCTGTATGGATCGAGTCGAACATCGGCATCGCTGAATCCAGTGAGCTGGGAGTAACAGGCAGCAGCAGATTGGCCAAGGAAGGATCGTAGGATAAAGTCACGATATCACCGCCCGTCTTAAAGCGAAGCGCGTTAACATCATGCCGGACATGATCAATAAACATGGTGGAAATCTGGAGGAGCCGCACCGACTCGAGCTTTTCTGTCTGCACGGGGTCCGGGGCCACATCCTCTGCGAATTCATACGTTCCCGCTACATGGAGTGTAGTCGACAGGGCACACGGCTCTTCCAGGGTCAGCGTCCAGGCAAGATTCATGATTTGATTAGTCGTG
Source organism: Nitrosospira sp. (assembly GCA_039914755.1). Classification (GTDB taxonomy): domain Bacteria; phylum Pseudomonadota; class Gammaproteobacteria; order Burkholderiales; family Nitrosomonadaceae; genus Nitrosospira. The sequence goes on from JBDSOQ010000080.1 coordinate 7,468, forward strand.
GTTCTGCTGGGGGAAAGATTTGAGCGGGAGCTCGTAATCCGGATCAGCATCCTGCCCATACCATCCTGATTGAGCTGGGATGTGTCAATAGCGACGCGCTGCAACTGGGGATGGAAGAATAAAGTTCTCGTCGGATATAAAGACGATGTGCCGGAGATTGCCGGGCCGAGGATAAGGCTCTGGCCGAACGGCAGCGGCGGCGCTGGATCAGCCCCGGCCTTAAGCCGCAGATAACCGGAAGAGTAAATGACAAGGACCTGAGGGAAACAGTTTGTATCGGGTACGCGCTTCGCAAAGGCCAGGAGCTTTGTCATCCCCATCGATTTGCCATCGATCAGGACCTCGAATGGGTCTTCCGGGATCGACGTCCGCAGCTTTTTTATCACCCACTCGCTGTTGTTAAATATCGCTGTCTTCTTCAAGGAGGCATTCTCGTCTATCAGAGTCAGTTGCGGAGATTCTCATCTTTA
>JBDSOQ010000119.1:0-5324 GCA_039914755.1 Nitrosospira sp.
CGCGCGTTTGGCATCAATGACGCTGGAGAGATCGTGGGGGAATATGTTGACTCCTTCGATCACATCCATGGTTTTCTGGGAACCTTTCGCTGATCGAACCCATCCTTGGCTGCGAGTTCTTCTGGACTGTGCGGTGGCGTGAGAAGCTTCGAGCCGATGCGTAGCAGTACGGCTTGAAGCTATTTCGTCCCTGCCGTCGCCGTCAGCATCAGTCCTGACGTCCGGAGGTAACGCCGGTCTTTTCGCTGCTGTTGAATATTGCCGGGTTTGGCTTGCCATTGACCGTCAGGAAACCTGCCAGCCCTTTCTCCATGCGCGACAGCGCGTGATCGACCAGAATATAGCGGCCTGGGTAATCCACCTTGAACTCCACTATGGTGGCGCCGCCAGGCGGGACAAGCGTGGTTTGTACGTCGGTTAGCCGTGGACTGGTCAGCGAAGCGTGGTCATATACCTTATCGAACACCTCTCCGATGACGTGAAAACTCGAGGTTAGATTGGGGCCGCCCACGCCGAAGTATATCCGCACATTCTCGCCCACATTGGCTTTCATCTGGTACGTTTTCGTAAGCGCGTCGCTGGTTCCATTGAACATAAGGTGACCTGGATTCTCGGCGAGAAGTTTTTCGAGCGAAAACTCATGCAAGCCTGGGGCGCCATACCGCTGCGCGGTGTAGAGCTCGCCCTGCATTACGTAGAATTCCCGATCGACCTCTGGCATGCCGCCTTCAGGTTCAACCAGAATCATTCCATACATGCCATTTGCGATGTGCTGAGCGACCATGGGGGTCGCGCAATGATAAACGAACAGCCCCGGGTGCAGTGCCTTGAAACTGAAGCTCTTGTTCTGACCAGGCGCAACCTGGGTGACTGTTGCGCCTCCGCCCGGACCCGTAACCGCGTGAAAATCTATCGAATGGATATGGGCGCTGTCTTTTGCATTGCGCAGCTTGACGGTAACTGTGTCGCCCATTCTTATCCGCACAAACGGGCCCGGCACCTTGTTGTTGAAGGTCCAGTATTTATAGGTGCTGCCATCCGAGAGGCGACCCTCGATCTCGGTGGATTCGAGATCCAGCATCACATGTTTTGGCCCGCGATTACCGACAGGTTCGCCTACCGCATGAGGATCCTGTGCAACATCTATTGCACTGCTTTTTGCACGTTTCTCGGGGGTGCCCACGATGAGTTGGCCGAACATGCCGGCGGCCTTATGGCCAGGCAGCGTGCAGAGGTATTCAAAGTTGCCGGTACGGGTTGCGCGGAATACTATCGTAGTGGCTGCGCCTTTCGCCGTGATATTGCCGGACTTCGTATTGAATTCGGGAATGGCGATGTCGTGGACGGCGCCGTCGCCATTGATCAGATTGATCTGGACAACCGCGCCTTCTGGCACTTTCAGATCGGGGTTGATCCTGCTCGCAATGGCATCGGTTTCACCGATAAAGACCAGTTTGCCGTCTGCGATGTCGGTGCGCAAGGTAAAGGTAACATCAGGCGTGTAAGTGACAGCATCACCGCCATGATTGCGTTCGGTAGCAAATGATAGCGAGCCGAAGCTCGATATACAAACCGTCGCCAACAGAAAAATCAATGCCCGCATACTTTCTCTTTTGACAAGTTAGACACTATGGCAGTATCCCATAACTGTGGGATGTTTCCGGAAGCTCGCCTTCACGGTAAGAATACCTGCTTTAATCAGAACTGTATATCCGTCCGGTATGTCAAAACGGCATGAGTAATTGATCAGGTGCTATCAGGTTCTTGCCCGGATCTTTGAATTCCCTGGATTTTGATCACCTGGATATTATCCTAAACACCGTAACGTCCTTCCGCGGAAGGTGAGCGTCAAATAATATGAAATATTGTTATTAATCATAATCCTGTTCCATTAAATGAGTGGTCAACTACCGGATTTAGGATCATATGGTCAAGCTGATATCGGCAGGCGCAACTGACATCGGACTGTTACGCAGCAATAATGAGGATGCCTACCTGGTGATGCCTGAAGCCGGGCTTTTTGCGATATCGGACGGGATGGGCGGCGCGGCAGCGGGTGAAATTGCCAGTCGTTATTTTATTGAAACGGCGCAATCTGTTTTTCGCAGCCGTGCTTCTTCATTCAGTGAAACAAACCATGAACTTGCCCGAAAAGTCTTCAGGTGTTCAAATGAACGGATATTCGAACATACCGCACAGTATCCCGATGACGAAGGGATGGGATGTACTGGTGATCTTCTGGTATTTGAGGGAGACAGATATGTTATCGGTCACGCCGGAGACAGCAGGATCTATTTGCTGAGGGATGGCATCTTGCGGCAGTTGACCAAAGACCACTCCCTGGTGCAGCGCCTGGTGGACAATGGAACACTGACACCGGAGGAAGCGAAACATCACCCGCGGAAAAACATCATCCTGCAAGCACTTGGAATCGATCCATCGGTGTCGTTCGATATTCTGGAAGGCGCGGGGCTCAGCCATGACATTTTTCTGCTATGTACGGATGGGCTAACGGATATGGTTGCGGATTCAGCGATCCAGGATCTCCTGGTTTTCTCGATATCGGTCCAGCACAAGGTCAAAGAGCTGATCGCGGCGGCTATTGCTGCGGGGGGAAGAGATAATGTCACGGTAATACTATGTGAAGTAAATATCGATCAAGGTTCAGCGGATTCATCCATCAAGAAAGACGGCGATCACGCCGATCGATGATGCCGGCATATAACGCGGGATAGAGATAACCCTGTTGCAAGTTCTATGTTCGTGTCGGCTCACCGGAAACTGCCGTCTTCTTCATGCAACGTCGCTAAACGAATAGGATATACTTGATTTTCCGCGTTACCGGAGAGCGCATGAAAATCCACGAATACCAGGCTAAACAGATTTTGCGGGGATTTGGCGTTAGCACGCCCCGGGGAATCGGCTGTGTTAGTGTTGAGGAAGCGGTCGAGGCTGCCAGAAAGCTGGGTGGTGGCGTGTGGGCGGTTAAAGCACAGATTCACGCAGGGGGGCGTGGCAAGGGAGGTGGCGTAAAAATAGCCAGGTCGCTTGATGAGGTAAAACAATTCGCTGAAAAAATATTGGGTATGACGCTGGTTACGCATCAGACCGGCGTGCGCGGCCAGGTCGTTCGACGTCTTCTGGTAGAGCAGGGGATTGATACCCGAAGAGAGTTTTATATCGGCCTGGTGGTTGATCGAAGTAGCCGGCGCGTCTGTCTGATGGCCAGTTCCGAAGGGGGAATGGACATCGAGGAGGTTGCGGCCAGGAATCCGGAAAAGATTCACAAGGTGTTGATCGATCCGATCGCCGGGTTAACCGCCCAGGGGGCTGGCGACATTGCCCGCAAGATCGGCATCGCGGAAACAGCGATGGAAGAAGCACGGGTTCTTTTGCAGAGCTTGTACCAGGCTTATGACAGCACGGATGCCTCGTTGGTCGAACTCAACCCGCTGATTCTTACCGCTGAGGATCATATCGTCGCGCTCGACGCGAAAATGAGTTTTGACGACAACGCGCTCTTCCGCCACCCTGATATTGCTGAGCTGCGGGATATGGACGAGGAAGACCCGGCGGAGATCGAGGCATCCCGGCATGGTCTCTCCTATATCTCCCTGGACGGCAACATCGGTTGCCTGGTTAACGGCGCGGGGCTGGCGATGGCAACCATGGATATCATCAAGCTCTACGGCGGAAATCCGGCCAACTTTCTGGATGTCGGCGGGGGCGCTACCGCCGAAAAGGTGGCGGAAGCGTTCAAGCTGATGCTACGTAATCCCAAGCTGCAAGCCATACTCGTAAACATATTTGGTGGCATCATGAAGTGCGACGTGATCGCGGAAGGCGTGGTGGCGGCGGCGCGAGAGCTGAAGCTGAGCGTTCCGCTGGTGGTGCGCCTCGAAGGAACCAATGTGAATCTGGGCAAAAAAATCCTGAGCGAATCCGGATTGCGGATAATTTCCGCAGGGAATATGGCGGATGCTGCGGAGAAGGCTGTCATGGCCGCACGGTCGATGGCGCCGGCAACAGAATTTGCAACAAAAGGGGTGTAGTATGGCTATCCTCATCGACCGGCATACCCGTGTCATGACTCAGGGTATTACCGGTAAAACCGGGCAGTTTCATACTCGCATGTGCCGGGATTACGCCTACGGAAAGAATTGTTTTGTCGCGGGCGTGAATCCGAAGAAAGCGGGCGAGGATTTCGAAGGCATTCCAGTTTTTGCAACCGTCCGGGAAGCAAAACAGGCAACCGGCGCGACGGTTTCCGTTATTTACGTGCCACCGCCATTTGCCGCCGCTGCGATTGACGAGGCCGTGGACGCGGATCTGGACCTGGTAATCTGCATTACAGAGGGCATTCCGGTCCGCGATATGCTGCGCACCTGCTTCAAGATGCAGGGGCGGAAAACCCGGCTGATCGGCCCCAACTGTCCGGGCATTATCACACCCGGTGAAATCAAGATTGGCATCATGCCGGGTTATATCCATAAGCAGGGACGCGTGGGCGTGGTATCGCGTTCCGGCACGCTCACTTATGAAGCTGTGGCGCAGCTGATGGAGCAGGGATTGGGCCAGTCCACCTGTATCGGCATTGGCGGTGACCCGGTGAACGGGTTGAAGCACCTTGATGTAATGAAACTGTTCAACGACGATGATGAAACCGATGCGGTCTTGATGGTGGGTGAAATCGGCGGATCCGATGAGGAAGATTGCGCCCGTTGGGTCAAGGAGCATATGAAGAAACCATTGGTGGGCTTTATTGCAGGTGTTACAGCGCCGCAGGGCAGGCGCATGGGGCACGCCGGCGCGGTCATCTCCGGTGGTAAGGGCACGGCACAGGAAAAGCTCGCTCTCATGGAAGAGTGTGGGATTAAAGTAACGCGAAATCCTGCCGAGATGGGCAAGTTGCTCAAATCATTGTTGCGATGATATATAACCCGGATGTTTCATAAATTGACGCGCGCTCTCGCTGGTCTTTTGTTTCGTATGAAAATTTCGTTCAGTCGGGCGTATGAATAACTACGCCGCTCTTTCACAAAATTTCCCTACAAAACAAAATTCTGCGCAATCATCACGCATATTCATGAAACATCCTGGATAAGAACGGAGTAGCAGAAACCTGTATGATTTTTTCGCAATGACCTTTTTCTCTTTGATCTCCGCTTTTCTGCTGGACCAGTGGCGTCCAGGCAGCGATCGCAATCGTTTCGTTTTGCTCTTTCTCTCCTATGCGGATTGGCTGGAGCAATATTTCAATACCGGCGCGCGCCGCCACGGCATAGCGGCCTGGATCGCCGCAATGACGCCGGTACTGATACTCT
>JBDSOQ010000069.1:0-11421 GCA_039914755.1 Nitrosospira sp.
ACGTTGTCATACGCAATGGACAGGATTGCTCCGTCGTTGAGCAACGCCAGCATCACGATCATTACCGCCGTCAATGGATAAAAGTTGAATATCAGGATCGCCAGCGTCATGAAGAACAGCACTCGCAGCGTCTCGGCAATGCGGTAGATCGCATAGCTGTTCATCCGCTGGAAGATGCGGCGGCTCTCCTTGATCGCGTCTATGATCACCGACAGACCGGGCGTCGTCAGCACGATAGCCGCTGCTGCACGGGCCGCATCCGTCGCGCCCGAAACGGCAATGCCGCAGTCGGCTTTTTTCAGTGCGGGCGCGTCGTTCACCCCGTCGCCCGTCATACCGACAATGTGGCCGCGTTGTTGCAGGACATCGACAATGTGGAACTTGTGCTCGGGGAACACTTGGGCGAAACCGTCGGCCTTTTCAATGGATTCGGAGACCTGCGAGGTCTCTTGTTTTTTCGGGTCGCCCAGGCTGGTGGCATCAAGGATATTGGTGCCCATGTCCAGCTTTTTGGCGGTTTCCCTGGCGATGGCCAGTGCATCGCCCGTAACCATCTTGACCTTTACGCCCATCTCAAGCGCGGTCGCGATGGTGGTTTTGGCGTCTTCCCGTGGCGGATCGAACAGGGGCAGCACGCCAACAATCATCCATATGCCTTCCTGATCTGCCCGGGCGACACCTAATGAACGAAAACCGCGCGCCGCAAATTCATTGACCGACTTCTCGACAGCAGACTTCACCTGCCCGGCATTGGCCGACAACTCTAAAATCACTTGTGGCGCACCCTTGGTCACCTTGAACTCTTTCCCATCCGGACCCTTGACGGTCGCCTCGGTGCGCTTATGGACCGGGTCGAATGGCTGGAAATGCGCCACCTGGTAATCCTTCAAGGCCTGGTCGTTTTTCAGGCCGCCCAGCACGGCCAGGTCGATGGTGTCCTTGTTGTCCGCGCGCGACGCCAGTGCCGCGTTGAGGATGACTTGATCGGCAGTGATGCCGTTCACACTGAACGGATCGCCCAGTGTGAGCTTGTTCTGAGTCAGGGTGCCGGTCTTGTCCGCACACAGCACATCCACGCCCGCCAATTCCTCAATGGCTACCAACCGGCTTACAATCGCCTCTTTTTTGGCCAGTAGGCGCGCGCCGACCGCCATCGTGACCGATAGCACCGTGGGCATCGCCACGGGAATCGCGGCCACGGTCAACACCAGGGCGAACTGCAACGTGGTGAGGATCGGGTCGCCGCGGAAGATCGCGACGCTAATAATCACCGCCACCAAAGCCACCGCGAGGATGATCAGGTAATTGCCTATCTTCAAAACCGCTTTTTGAAAATGGCTGACGGTGTGCGCTTCTTGCACCAGCTGCGCCGTCTTGCCGAAGTAGGTGTTCGCACCCGTGGCATAGACCAGCGCGCCGATTTCACCCTGCCGGATAATCGATCCTGAAAATACCGCTTCACCGGGTTTGCGCGTTGCGGGCAACGACTCTCCCGTCAGCGCGGATTGATCCACCTCCACCGGGTCACCCTCCAGCAAGCGCGCATCCGCCGGCACGATATCGCCCAGGCGCACGCGGATGACATCGCCAGGAACCAACTCGCGCGCCGCCGGGGTGATCCATTTTCCATCACGTTTCACTCGGGCCTTGACCGCCAGTTTGGCTTTCAGCGCAGCGATGGCGTTGCCTGCCGCGCGTTCTTCCCAAAATCCGACCACGGCATTGGCTAGAAGCAAAACGAGAATGATAAAGAAATCCGGCCAGTGCCCGGCTAACGCCGAAAGGATTACGGCCGCTTCGATCATCCACGGGATGGGGCCCCAAAAATAGGTGAGGAACTTCAGGAATGGATTGGTCTTTTTCTCTTCAATCTCGTTAGGCCCATACTGTGTCAGCCGTTTCTGCGCCTCGGCTTGGGTGAGGCCCTCCGGCGACGATCCCAATTTTTTCTCCACCTCCGCCAGAGGGAGGGATTTCAGGTCATCCTTCGCATCAGGCTTGGCATCAGGCTTCGCATTAGGCGTGGCATCAGGCTTGGAGCCGGGCGCCTTAGGCTGGTCGGTATCGGGTTCCATAATGGTATTCCCCTGTTTTGCTATGCCAGTTTCGTGAGTTACGGGATACTTGTTGTCTATTCAGGCCCTTACCATCCCGACGTTGTCATTCGTCATGGTTGGCACAACTCGGTTGCCGCGACTTGATGATGGAGGGCCTTTCTGTGCCGCCAATATGGGGAATTCCCCTCGGTCTGAGGAATTCCCAATCCGACAAATCGTTTGTCGCAGATCGGACTACTTTGTATTCATCGCCAGCAGAGCTTTCCTGCCGGCGACCGGGGTCCATCCGGTGTCCGTAAACTCATAGATGTTCATTTGGAGTTGCCCCACTTCCAGTTACGGATTTCGGGCATGTCCTGGCCGTGCTTATCGATGTACTGCTTGTGCTCAATAAGCTTGTCCTGCACCATCTGCTTCAGATACGCCCCCTTGGAACCCAATTGTGGCACGCGATCAACCACATCTTGCACCAGGTGGAACCGGTCCAGGTCGTTCTGCACCCTCATGTCAAAAGCTGTCGTGATCGTGCCCTCTTCCTTGTAGCCCCGGACGTGGAGGTTGCGGTTGCTGCGGCGGTAAGTCAGCCGGTGAACTAGCCATGGGTATCCATGGAAGCCAAAGATGATGTGTTTATCCTTGGTGAAAAGCGAATCGTAATCGGTGTCGCTCAGTCCGTGCGGGTGCTCGCTCTTGGATTGCAGCTTCATTAGATCAACGACATTGATCACCCGAATTTTCAGATCGGGCAGATGTTCGCGAAGGATGGAAACGGCAGCCAGGATCTCCAGCGTGGGCGTGTCTCCACAACAGGCCATCACTAAGTCCGGTTCGGCGCCCTGGTCATTGCTGGCCCATTGCCAGATGCCGATGCCCTCGGTGCAGTGCCTGACAGCGGCGTCCATAGTCAGCCATTGGGGCAGCGCGTGTTTTCCCGCAACCACGACGTTCACATAATGTCGGCTGCGCAAGCAGTGAGCAAAAACCGACAACAGGCAGTTGGCGTCGGGCGGAAGGTAAACGCGCACGATATCGGCCTTCTTGTTGATGACGTGGTCGAGGAAGCCCGGATCCTGGTGGGTGAAGCCGTTATGATCCTGCTGCCACACATGGGAGGCGAGCAGATAATTCAGCGAGGCGATCTTCCGGCGCCAGGGCAGCTCCAGCGTTACCTTCAGCCATTTTGCATGCTGACTGAACATTGAGTCGACGATGCGAATGAAGGCCTCGTAGCTGTTAAACAGCCCGTGCCGCCCAGTCAGCAGATATCCTTCCAACCAGCCCTCGCACTGGTGTTCGCTGAGCATCGAGTCCAGCACGCGTCCGGCAGGCGCGAGGAATTCATCATTTTTTACTTTCCGGGCGTCCCACTGACGGTTGGTGACTTCAAAAACCGCACCCAGGAGATTCGAAAGGGTCTCATCGGGACCGAAGATACGGAAATTACGTTGATCCTGATTCAGTCTGGCCACATCACGCAGGAACCTACCCAGCACGAGTGTATCCTGGCCGTCGACCGCGCCAGGAGAAGGTACGCTTACCGCATGAACGTGAAAGTCCGGCATCCGCAGGTCGCGAAGCAGCACACCGCCATTGGCGTGAGGATTGGCGCCCATCCGCCGATTGCCTTCGGGCGCCAACTCGGCCAATTCCGGTATGAGTCGACCGTCCTCATTGAACAACTCTTCTGCCTTGTAGCTCTTCATCCAGCTTTCGAGCTGCTTGACATGATCGGGATGCTCGGCATCCACCAGGAGCGGTACCTGATGGGCTCGAAAAGTACCCTCGATTTGCAGGCCATCGACGACTTTTGGTCCGGTCCAGCCCTTGGGGGATTTGAGGACAATCATTGGCCAGCGCGGACGCGTGGTATCGTTGCTGCTCCGGGCATCGATCTGGATGCGCCGGATATCTTCGATGGCGTTATCCAAGGTCTCGGCCATGAGCTGATGCATCTCTTCCGGTTCATCACCTTCCACGAAGTGGGGCGTCCAGCCGCAACCTTGTAGAAATTTTTCCAGTTCCTCATGCTCGATGCGGGCCAGGACGGTCGGGTTGGAAATCTTGTAGCCGTTGAGATGCAGGATGGGCAGTACGGCTCCGTCGGTAATGGGATCGAGAAACTTGTTGGACTGCCATCCGGTCGCCAACGGGCCTGTTTCCGCTTCACCATCGCCCACAACGCAGGCGACGATCAGATCGGGATTGTCGAACGCGGCCCCGAAGGCATGACTGAGCGAATAGCCCAGCTCCCCGCCTTCGTGAATTGATCCCGGTGTCGTCGGCGCAACATGGCTGGAAATCCCGCCGGGAAACGAGAATTGCCTGAACAATTTTTTTAACCCGGACTCGTCCTGCGTGACGTTCGGATATACCTCGCTCCAGGTGCCTTCGAGGTAAACATTGCCCACGATCGCCGGTCCTCCGTGACCGGGACCAGCGATGTAAAACATATCGAGGTCGTACTTCTTAATGATCCGGTTCAGATGCACATAGATGAAGTTCTGACCCGGCGTCGTCCCCCAGTGTCCGACCACCAGCGGTTTCACGTGCGATAGCTTCAGCGGCTCCTTGAGCAGCGGATTGTCGTAAAGATAAATCTGTCCGACGGACAGATAATTCGCGGCGCGCCAGTAGGCATTCATCTTGTTGAGCAGTTCCGGGGAAAGGGTTTTTATCGTCATGGTTCAAATCTCCTTTTATCGGCCAAGGCCGAGAACACGGCAAACCGTCCTGGCTATCATGCGTTCTTCGTCTGTGCGAATGACGCGAACAGGGACCCGGCTGCCTGCCGCGGAAATCACGCCCTCATTCGCCGCGCTTCGTTTTTCTTCGAGTTCGACTCCAAGGAACCCCAGCCCATCGCAAATCCGGGCGCGGACCGTGGGCGCGTTTTCCCCGATGCCACCGGCAAACACCAATGTGTTCAATCCGCCCAACGCCGCCGCGAATGCGCCGATCCATTTCTTAATCTGGTAGCAGAACAGCGCGACCGCTTCAGCCGCCCGCACGTCCTGCATCTCACGGTCGAGCAAGTCACGCATGTCGGAACTGGTCTCCGACACACCGAGCAGCCCGGACTGGAAATTGACCATCTCATTGAATCGTTTTGCATCGAGACCCTCAGTGCGTGCTAGATACCAAAGCAGTCCGGGATCGAGATCGCCTGAGCGTGTGCTCATCGGCACCCCGCCTGCTGGGGTGAGACCCATGCTCGTGTCCATGGATTTGCCGTGATGGACTGCTGCCAGGCTCGCGCCATTGCCGAGGTGGGCAAGAATGATCCGGCCTTGCGCAGCTTCGGGTCCGGCGAGGCCGGCTAGCTCTTCCATTAGAAACGCATACGACAACCCGTGAAATCCGTACCGCCGCACTCCCTGCGTCTCAAAGCGGCGTGGGATCGGTAACAGCCGAGCCACGCGTGGTAGGTCGTGGTGAAAAGCCGTATCGAAACACGCCACTTGGGGGAGATCAGGAAATCGGTGATGAAACGCTTCAGTCAACAGAATCTCCTCCGGCAGATGGTCAGGATCGAATGGACTGAGCTGGCGTAGCTCCTCAACCATTTCCGTAGTGATTCGCTGAGCTTTGCCATACTTCGGTCCGCCATGCACGATGCGATGCCCCACCGCAGTCAATGCGTCATGTCGGCAACGTTCTTCGATCCAATCCATTAGAGTGTTCACCGCCGCCGTGTAATCCGGCGCTACCACCAACCGCGAAAAATTATCCGCCTGATTCGAGTCTTTCGCCCATAAGCGAGTATGCGGCAGTCCAATGCGCTCAATCCCGCCCTCCAGAATCCGCCGCAACGAATCACCAGTCTCGAACAGCGCTAACTTGATGCTCGACGACCCTCCATTGATCGCCAAGATGAGTGGATTGGATGATTTCATGGATGGATAGCTAATATTAGGAATGCATGTGTCTTGAGCTTCCCCCGAAAAACGGTCTTGTAAGGGTGATGTAAAATCGAAAGCACATTGGAGAGGAACATGATGAAGATACCGAAACAGGAAAATATAACCGAGTTCAAGGAATTGGCGGTCAAGCGCATCAAGGAAGGGCTGGCCTCGGGGCGGTAAGCAACCTCAGTCTGCGTGGCGCCATTACCGTGGCGCCGGCCCTGTCGCTGTCGCCGCGGGCCTGAGCGCGAGAGGATGCTTGCGATAACTTACGTGCTCGTGGTATTTTCTATTGTCCCAAGGATAATAATGGAGCTTCCTGCCTGCCAATCTCCAATGACGCAAAGTTCCCGGTCAAGCTGCCGATACTCCCGAATGGGTGGAAATTTGTGCCGAGCTGGTCGTCTCAAGGATGCTTTTGGCCTTGGCGACTTCGTCCGCCGTGCCGTGAGCGATGACCAGGAACTTGTCAGACTTGAGGGCAGCCTCATATTGCATGATGCTGTCCTTGGGAATGCCAATACTGTACAGTCCGGCGCCTAATGCACTTAGGCCGCCCACCACCGCGGCGCCTTCCAGTGCTCCGACAATCCAGCCGACCAGGGGACCGAACGCAACGATGGGACCGATGCCTGGAATAATGAAGAAGGCCGATCCAAACAGCAAGCCCCAGAAACCACCCCAAAAGGCGCCCAGTTTGCCCCAGACCTTCATGCGATCACCCGCGTTATAATAGCCGACGACCTGCTCTTCGCTGTGATAGTTCTTGCCCACAATGGACAGTTTCTTCATATCGAACCCGGAACGCTGGAGCTCTTTGACGATTGCTTCCGCCTTGGTGTGAGAGTCATAGATTCCTACTACAGCGCTATTTTCATCCATGGCTTATCTCCTTGTCAGTATTTTGACAGCACAAAAGTTATGGTACGTTTGACCCAACTCGGTCGAGTTCCAGTTAAGTCAGATACGAAATTTTCTGCCGGTTTTTCCGGTTGTGTTTCAAGTTTCACAAATCGTCCGTCTGCTTCGTTCGGGATTGTGCCGTAACGCTATACGCAGCTAAGCATCATTGAACGGAAATTGTCGAAAAAACCCATTTTTTTCGACAAATTAGGCACTTTTGTGCTTACGTCGATAAATTTGTCTTCTTTCTGAAAATTCCAGTAGTTAAAAATAGTGACGTTGGCTTTAGGCCATGTTTCCAGGCTGCGAACCCTATTTTCCCAGTTGAAACCGAATGGGCCTACCATCGTTGGCAGATTGACCGGACCGGTTATCATGAAACTGTCGCCTTGATAATCCTTGCCATCGTATAACTTTACCCAGCAACCGTTGCCTTTTACATCGTTCGAAACTTCCACTGGAACCATCATGAGTATCGGCACGTCGATAATGACGTCGTTGTCACTCTTTCCAGAGTTGGATGACTTGTCCTTGCTCGCAGACTTCGATTTCTCATCCATTTTTGATTTGTTGGCCGACTCTTCTGCATACGCACCTGTCGCAGCATATACACCACATAGCATTGCTGCAGCAATCGCGAGATTACGAGGATTTTTGATCAGGTTATTCATGACATTCTCCTTAAAGAGTGATGCAATGATTTCCACGGTATATTACTCATGACGCTGGTTACATCACGGACTGGTTTTCGTCACACGCGGGCATCCCCTACAGCCATTGGTATCCGCATTAGAAAAATCGACGTCGTTGAGAATGGCTCCCGTGAGGTCGGCCCCCTGCAACGTTGCATTGTTCAGGTTTACCCCAGCCATGTCGGCGCCGCGGAAGTCTGCCCCGTTCATCACGGTACCTGATAAGTCCGCCCGCTGAAGCTGGGCATTGCCGAATTTCGCCTTGGTGAGATTTGCGCCGCTAAAGTTGACGCCTTTAAGCTCTGCGCCGGTAAAGTCCGCTCCCGTCAAATTGGCACTTTTAAGACTGGCGCCATTCAGTCGTGCCCCAGTGAGCTTGGCGTCTATGAGAGTAGCGTTTCTAAGATCCGCCTCATTCAGCATGGCCCCACCGAGGTTTGCGCTGTTGAGATTGAACAGCACCATGTCGGCATTGAACAAATTTGCGCTCCGCATGTCCGCGCCGGTAAAATCGGACTGGCGAAGCGCAGCTCGAGCGAGATCGGCATTGCGCAGATTTGCGCCTCTAAGATCCATTTCCTTGCAAAGCGTAGCTGACGTGATAGTACAGCCATTAATTTCCGCAGCCGCTACGGTGCGTACCGAGAATAAAACAATAAGTACAATCAGGCGACAAATCATGGATTCCCCCATCTTGATAAAATTTTGAGCAGATGTTATATGGAATGAGGCGATATTCTCGTGTATCCGGCACCCACAAAAGTATCCGGCACCCACAAAAGATAGTACAACCACGGGGTTTACGCTCTTACGGCTTGGCCTGCCTCCAATGACATCGCGACGCTAGTCGTCGGTCGATGCCGGCGTCCTCACTTCTTCTTTTCCTTCACCCCAGGCGGTCGAGGATTTCGAATCGTTTTCCGCGCGGCTTGCGTTGATACAGTTTGGCGTTGCGTCATTGTCCGGGTTGGATATGCACTGGGCCAGCTTTGCTGCCCGTTCAACTTTATTTGCTTGATACCAGTCAACGGACCGAACTTCATCTTCGACTCTGCGATCGCTGCAACCACCGGTTAGCATCAATGCTGAGAGCAATCCCGCCGCCATCGCAATGTACATTTGCCTATTCATGGTTGAGCCCTCAAGAAACAGGTCGTGGTCCCTGGTAACGCCTACGGTGTGGACCTGCTCATTTTCGATAAATCCTGTTTATGAAGCGTGACACCACTGGCGTTCCTGTTCTGTGCGGTAGCCCACTATCGTCACGGAAGCGCTGGGGATAAGAAGCAGTGCTGTCGTCCAAAATCCGGCGTTGGCCAGAGGTGGAGTGAACAGTTTTTGCGGCGCCGAGCAAGGTTAAGGTGCGACTGTTTTATCCAGTACATCGTCGCTGGTTACCTTCCTTAATATCAGCTTACTAAGCGCAGGAAGGATAACAAATGTGCAGACCATGATCCAGAATATGCCTATGGTAATGATCAAGCCCATGCTGGAGATACCGGCATGCGGCGAGAAAGCCAATCCGCCAAAGCTGGAGGAAGTAGTCAGAGCTCCATAAAATATGGCTCGGGCGGTGCTGGACTGATAGATATTCTGATCCTCGGAATCAAAAAGCGAATGGCGTAGCCTGACGAGCATGTGAATGCCGTTATCGACCCCCAGCCCCAATAACAGCGGCAGGGCGATGATGTTGGCAAAGTTGATGGGAGTATTGGTGAGAACCGTGCTTGCCATGGTAAAAAGCCCGGCCAGGATGAGCGTTGCCATGATCAGGATTGTATCCATGACACTGCGCCGGATAGCGAGCAAAACCAGCGTGATGGCGATCAGGGCAATCACGATAGCCTCCTGAAAAGCATCGACCACTACCTTCATGGATTCCCAATATATAATGGGCAGGCCAGTTGTTTCCGGTGCGACCGATTGCACCTCTGCAATAAAGTCTTTCAGGTTGGTCAGATCATTCAGGTCTTTTTTCGGAAAAATCTGGATGCGGTACAACCCGTCCCTGCTGAGCCATCGGTCCCGGATGTCGGGAGGCAGATCGTTCAGGCTGATTTTTCCGGGTTCCAGGCTGGCTGATAGTTCTTTCATGACCTGCGGTAAGGTGCCGAGCAGCGCAGTCTGGATTTTTTCAATGAAAATCGTCCGGCTGGATTGTTGCCGTTCATCAAGCTGGATCAAGATTTCCTGCAATTCCTTTTTAAGGCGTGTCAGCGGCGCGCGATCCTGGACGTCGGTTTTTTGAGGCAGCACTTTGTCAATGGTTTCTATCAGATGGATGGTGCCGGGCGCTGGGTCGACATCGGTTTTTAGCGGTGGGAAATGCTGCACTTGTGGGCCAAGTATCAGCCCCAGGTCTTCAATCAAGACCAGTTTTTCATCTTGGTCTGTGGGCTGAAGGTCAAAAAGACTAATGGTTTTACCAACCGAAGCCAATGCCGACAGCTTTTGTTGCAGGATTTTGGTGCTATTTCCATCTTTGGTCAGGACATCCAAGGTCAGTGGCGTGGTTTCCTCGTCTTCCATTAACTGTTTGAACGCGATAACCGATTCGGTATCAGGGTCGCGAAGGTCGATCGGATTAAAATCGGTTTTCACATTAAGCGCCAACACGATGGAAATCGAGGCCAAAATGAAGGTGGCGACGGAGATCGATTTGGCATAACGGATCGGTATGGCCGCCAGGTGCTTTGACAGGTTTGAGATCTGAGGCCGATTTTCCTTCGACCTGAACTTCCCCGGTGCCGGCAGGATTTTTAACAGCGCAGGTAAGGTAACCAACGTGATCAGCAGGCAAATAAACAGACTGGTTCCTGCCAGCAAGCCAAGCTCGGCGACGCCCTTGTAATCGGTCGGCATAAAAGCGTACAGCCCGATGGATGTGGTACCGGCCGCCAGCAGCAGCGACGGCCCCACCGTCATGATAGTATCGTGTAGCGCCCGCTCTTTGTCGGCACCGTCACGCAAATTATCCTTGTAGCGCAAGCAGAAATGAATCGCATATTCCACGCCCAAGCCGATATTGGATACTGCGAAAGCGATGGAAATCAGGTTTAATTCGGTGACAGCAATGGTTGCGAAGGCGCCGCAGAAAACCATGCCCAAGGTCAGCGTCAGCAACGTGGCTACCGTAAGCAAGATAGATCGGTAAGCAATCAGTAAAATAAATAACACCACGACAACGGAGAAAATGCTGGCGGTAAAGGTGCCGCTGCTGATGCCTGCAAGCTCATCATCTTCGAGGCCGATTTCGCCCGTCACCCAAACCTTGACAGCCGGCAGACCGGGATCCTGAATATCCGCAGCGGCTTTGCGGATAGCCTCGATCGCGCTTTCGGCGGGACGGATATGTGAGTGATCGAGCTTGGGCGAAACAATAATGAACGTCTTGTTGGAGTGTCTTCTCTTCTCGGCAATCAATGATTCCCAGGAGAGCAAAGCTTTTTCCCCATTGATCGTTTTATGCAAAACAGATGCGATTTTGTCGGCCAGCGAAGCTAAATCGATAGGTACAACCTGGGTCTTGTCTACTGCCTCCTTACCTGTGGCTTTCAGGGCATCTTCAAAAATAGAAAAAAAACCAGTCAGATCGGGTTTCTGGGCAATTCTGCCGATAAACGGCTGGGCGATCGACAGGTTGTTGGACAGCGCCTGCAACTCGTCAGTGTCCAGGTAAAGCAGGCCGTTCTGGCGGAAAAATTCGCTGTCATTGGGAATGTAAGCCGAATTGAAGCGATCCGTATTGTTGCGGAGAAGGCCCAGCAGTTTTCTGCTGGCGGATTTGGTCAGTTCAGGCGTATCCGACTCGACCACCAGCAACAGCGTGCTCAAATCCTGGGAAAAAGCTTGCTCATGAAGGCGGCG
>JBDSOQ010000161.1:0-11496 GCA_039914755.1 Nitrosospira sp.
CAAGGCGCGACAAACATAAGCTACGAGGGCATGCAGTGTGCACTCGATGGTGCTGGAGAGAACGTGAGAGCGGAAGTGTTGATATTTAAATTGCGGGGTACCGCAAAAAGGCTATACGCCATAGCCCGTGACGACAAGACGTGGGTACGGGCACGGGTATCAAAATGGGAGGAACTCGAAGATGTAGCGCAGCACTATGCGCAACGGGCGCTTTCCAGATATTTCTTCTGCCCGGCTGATATTACCGTAGGAAGCAGGGAAGAGGCCATTTACGCATTGAAGAGAGGCGGCCATCCACGCGTGATTCAGTAGGAAGGGTGCGCGCCAGATTCCCACATCTTGGCCTGCACGTGTCGCATGATTCCGGCAGTCGCAGAGGCCCGGGTAGCCTGAATGTTGGCCATATTTCCATCGTGTAACGCGCCACGCGCATCGATTATATTCGACCCGCTGCCGCTCACAGACCGGCTTGCGTTAGCACACGCTTGAATTCCGGCTTGCTCCAATATCTACAGGAACCCAAAAGTACTACAACGAAGACTATTGACATTTGGCAGTAATCCACATCTGTAACGCAAGCCACGCAAATGTCCACAATAACTCCGTGGAAAGCGGCATGAACGTTGGCTTTCCACCTAAGTACATGATAATGCTATTACATTTTTTTAGTTTAAAAAACGGTCAACTGAATAAATAGTGTTACAGAAAGATGACTTACCCCTCGTGTCCAGAGGTTACCCACAAACTTATCCACAGCAATTGTGGAGAAGAAATCGGTCGTTTACGCTAACCAGGTTGGCCGGCCCATTTAATCATCTGGCTCATATGCGGCGTTTAACGGCTTACGTGCGCTAACAGACGGATTATTTAAAACTTTCCCCATAAACTCATCAGTAGTCCTGTTAATTGGATTCTATTGATCTTGGGAGGTGAGCGATGAAAGACTTTTCGAAATATAAATGGTATCAAATGATGAGCGTAATGGTTCTTGCCGCTGTATTCGCAGCAGGTTGCGCAACCACGGAAAAGAGAGATACGGCGTCTCAGCTTGCAGTCGCGAAAGCTGCGGTTGCCGACGCAGTAAGCGCCGGGGCGCCGGAATTGGCGCCGGTGGAATTGAAAACCGCCCGGGACAACCTGGACGATGCAGAAAAGGCAGCGATGGACAATGACTACAAACGTGCCATAAGGTTAGGTGAAAACGCGCAAACAAATGCGCAATTAGCGGGCGCTAAAGCGCGCGCGGCGAAAGCACAGCAAGCAGCAGACGCATTGAAGGAAAGCGACCGAACGCTACAAAACGAAATGGACCGCAAATCACAGTAATTACCTGAAGGAGATATATTCATGAAAAATAACGGCTATCTAACCATCTCGTTTATGGTTATCGCAGCGCTGGCGGGTTGCAGCTCGACACCGAACGTACTTCTGGATAGCGCCCATAGCAGCTACCGCAGTGCCAAGAGCGACCCTGAAGTTACAAATCTCGCGCCTTTGGAACTGAAGCAGGCAGGCGATACGTTGGCAGCAGCCGACAATGCCTGGGAGAAAGGAAAGGATTCTGCCAAAGTGGATCATCTGGCTTATCTGGCACAACAGCAAGTTTCTATAGCACAGGAAACTGCAAAGCGCAAAGCCGCTGAAGCAGATATCTCTTCCGCTGATGCCGAACGCAACAAGATTCGCCTTTCTGCAAGAACAGGCGAAGCGAACAAGGCTCAGCAGCAGGCACAGAGCGCTGAAATGCAGGCACAGAGCGCCGAGATGCGGGCAAATACGCTTGAATCGCAGCTCAGAGAGTTGAATGCAAAAAAATCGGATCGGGGTACGATCATTACTCTCGGCGATGTGCTGTTCGATACCAATCGTGCGCAGCTCAAATCGGGTGGCGTTCGCGAGTTGCAAAAACTTGCTGACGTTCTCAAACAGAATCCCCAACGCAATGTTGCTATTGAGGGGTTCACAGACAGCACCGGAAGCGAGAACTACAATCAGCAGCTTTCTGAACGGCGCGCTAATGCAGTCCGCGATACCTTGATGAATATGGGCATTGATTCCACTCGCATCACAACGCGCGGTTATGGGAAAAGCTTTCCAGTCGCCGGTAACGA
Organism: Nitrosospira sp.; assembly: GCA_039914755.1. Classification (GTDB taxonomy): domain Bacteria; phylum Pseudomonadota; class Gammaproteobacteria; order Burkholderiales; family Nitrosomonadaceae; genus Nitrosospira. The sequence goes on from JBDSOQ010000161.1 coordinate 2,112, forward strand.
CACCCAGGCAGGCCGGCAGTTGAATCGTCGGGTAGACGTCGTTATTTCGGACGAAAACGGGAATATCAAGTCACGCTAATTCTCTCGCGGGGCATCTGTCGTATTGGCAACGAAATGATCGGGAAAAACGCACGACAGCTTTCGATAGTGATAACCGGTCAGTCGATGGGGAGAGTGTGATTGAGATAGGCAAAAGGAGTAAGCCAGGCAGGCACGAATCGATGGCGCTGCACTTTCTCCATTGCTGCCATGACACGGTGGGACCCGGAGGGGAATCGCCGGATGTGGCCAGCACCTCCCCCATCATTTTACGGCGCAATCCCTCGAATTCCCCGCCTTGGGGCGGGAAAACACAGCAGCAAAACAGGAGTGCGCCAAAAGCGAAGTGGCGTTTCATACCCTCATTAAAGCATTTTCCCGGCAATTTTCCGGGAAAATGGGAGTTGCAAAGCCCGTTCAGATCCCCCTGATCCAGGGGCAATGCAGCTTTAGCGCGGGGGCGGCGGTGGAGGGAGGCCCGGGGGCGGCGGCGGAGGTGGCGGAACTACCGGACTCCGCTGTATGCCCCCGGCGGGGGAATAAGATGGGTAAGGTGTACCCATGTATTGGTTGCCGCCATTTGTATATGGCCCATTGGTGACCCGTCCTTGTACAGGGACGCGATGGCCTTTTCCATACATGCATTGTATGTAACCATTGTCGTAGCGCTGTTGGCTGGCATATCCCGAGGCTCCGGCGGTGCGCGTTCCAGCCAGGCCTCCAGCCACCAGACCGGTACCGGCCCCGATAGCTGCGCCGCGTCCGCCGCCCAAGGCCGCGCCCACCGCTGCCCCTAGCACTGCCCCTATCGCGGCGCTGCCTGCTCCACTGGATATCGATGCCTGATTTGGACCCATGCCGCCGATTTGTTCATTGGCGAATTGTCTGCAATAGTAATCGTCGTAGCGAAATTGCTCGAAGCTTCTGCCGGAACCTGGCAACGCCATCAGGCTGGGTCCTGTCGGTATGCTCGTACAACCGGTCAGCGAGAATATTGCCAGCAGAGCGAATAATCCAGGTATTTTGCGCATCTTGGCAGTACGTTTTATTGGCTAGGCTCGGGCGCGACTTGTAGCCACCCGTCCGGGCATTTTTTCACGTAGGGATAATACCCTTCCGGGTTTCGGCAGTAGTGCCAATAGTTGGCAGCTTGAGCTTGTGGCTGGACCTGCACGGCCTCCTGCTGTTGAATGTAAACGGATGGAGCGGGGGGAGCCGCAACGGCAGGGGCATACCCATAAGGCTGCGCATATCCGTAATTAGGCGCGTACCCCACAGGAGGATAGCCATATTGGTTTCCATAGCCATACGAAGGTGGATAATAAGGCGCCCTGTTGCCATAGTAGCCCAGGCCATAACCCAATAATCCCACTCCTAATGCCAATCCATATCCTCCATGACCGCCTCCATGGCGGTGATGGTGGTGCCCGTGATTGTGATGGCCATGGTGACCATGCCCTCTGCCAGCCGATGCCAATGGAACCGACCCGAGCAGCATAAGTGCCGCGCACATCAATTTCATTTTTCCCATTTATGTCTCCATATCCCAATAGTGCTTGTGTTTGATCAAGGACAGCGAGCGCTCTTTATCACCATCTCTGCTGGATATAAACCGGCGGTGCGGGAGGAACGATAACGGGGGCATATCCATAACCCGGCGCGTAGCCAGCGGATGGATAGCTATATTGGGGTGGGTAGGAGGGGGCTCTATTACTCAGATAGCCCAGGCCATAACCTAACAATCCCATTCCTAATGCGAGTCCATATCCTCCATTACCCCCTCCATGGTTGTGAGGGTGATTGTGGCCGTGATGATTGCGGTGGTGGTTGTGGTTATTATGACCGTGGCCATGGCCTCTTCCTGCCCAAACTGAACTGGCGGGAACCATCCCAAGCATGATAAGAGCGATGCAGGCAAGTTTTATTTTTGTCATGAAAGTCTCCATTTCCTCGATAAGGATCACAGTTGATAAAGAACCGCCGGTCAAAAAACAAATTTAGTGCTCTTAATCGATATAACGCATCAATTGACAATCGGTTGTCGTATAGTTACATAAACTTCACAAAAAATTCACAAATATTCGACGTAAACGGATGAAGCTGATCTGCGTTATTGCGAATAGGTAATCGAGATGGACGGCTCTGATTACTCATGCACTGCGAGTTGTACTTCAGTCCAATAGCCAAGGCTACCGAAGCAAGTAAAGATAGAGAGAGCCGAAAAATGAGTTTGAAGAGAATGTGATATTCCATGTATTCATGAACCGGATGGCCGGGTAAAGCTGTCACCAATAAAAAGTAGTGTAATAAGTACAAGAGGAGATCGAGTATGCATAAAGGTTTGTCGGTATTGTTGGTGGGTATTGTTCTGGCGTATGGCAATACGGCGATAGCGCGTGAGGGTGGCGGCGGATATCAGGGTGGTCATCACGGAATGGCTGATGCGGGTCAACATGCGAAGTCGGGTGGAATGGCGTCCGGACATATGGGCCAACAGGGAACCGAGAACTCAAACGCGCAGTGGTCTGCCGGGGCAACGAAGGGGCAGGAGCGTTCTGACCTGAGGAATCAAGACCATCATGGGCATGAAGCTGGAGGCAAGGACCAGAATCGTGGAGAAGGTAAGCACAAGGGTCATGAGCATATGGCAAAGGACAAAAGTGATAAGAACAACAAGGGCAAAAGTGGCGATGACAATAAAAGTGGGAAAGACGACAAGCATGGGTCTCATTGAGTAGACGGAAGGCAGTGGCCAATAGATGCAGAAAAGATAAAGCATAAAAGCAATACATTTCAGAAGGAGCTACGATGTCAAACGAATCCGTTAATTATTGGAAATTCGCGACGATTGGAATACTGCTGGTCGGCGCAACCGTTGCCGCCACACTGCTTGTCACGGGACGAGATTCCAAGACTGAGGTGCCTGACTCTCAAAAGGCAGTTGATGCGTCTCCAACCGTTGGGGTAGAAGACACGACAAAATCGGGCACGTCGGCGAAGCTGGCCGAAGAGGTGGCGCCTGTCGAGCCTCAGCGGAATACCCGCGTTGCGAAGTCAAGCAGGAACACTTCGGGCACTATCCCGCCACCCCCGCCATATTCCCCGCCAGCGGGGTACCCTCCCCAGCCGGCTTACCCTTCGCAGTCCGTCATGGCAGCGTGCAATAAGTATGCGACTGAGCAGGTGAACAGCAAAACCGAGGAAGTGGTCAAGAACGCAGCGTTGGGCGCCGCTATCGGTGCGGCGATAGGCGCGGCGGGCGGCGCGATCGCAGGTGGAGGGAGCGGTGCGGGGAAGGGAGCTGCCATCGGTGGGATAACAGGTGTGGCGGGAGGAAGCCTGTACGGACTCAACGAAACCAAATCGCATGACGCGCAGTATCAGGCGGCTTATGCTTCATGCATGCGTTCGAAGGGTTACTGATAGTACGAGCGCGGCGAGAGATGGAGATAATACGATTCGTCATTCCGGGCTTGACCTGGAATGACGAATCGACATTGGTGGAGTTATTCCATCACTGCCGGCAACTGCGCGGCAAGCGCATTCTTCTCCTTGGTTGAAACACCCAGCAGCGCGTATCCCAGCAATTCGCCTTCCACACTTTGAAACAGGGCCTTGACTCCGTTTTCGTCCTCCTCGACCAGCCACTCTCCCTGTTTCCCTGCGTCGGGCGGTGACACCACGGCTGGACAAGCTGGTGTCTTTACCAGCACAGGCATGGCAGGGTAACGTACTGGAGTCAGGGTCTGGGCAAGCGTTGCTGCGAGCCCGCGCGCGGCATGCATGATCGGCATCACGAACGGCAGTACTCTACCTTCCACTTCGGCGCAGTCGCCCAAAGCATAAATATCCTCATAACAGGTTTGCAGCGAGCGGTTGACCGAGATACCGCGATTCACCGCAATACCGGCTGCTTGAGCCAGCGCAGTCCGTGGACGCAACCCGACAGCGGAAAGCACGATATCCGTCTGGATGGTTTCTCCATTGGCGAGCGTCAGACGCAGGCTTTCTTGAATCCGCTCCACGCACTGAGTCGCCACACCCAGGTGGAAAACGACACCGGCCGCTTCCAGCCGGCGTTGCATAAAGGCACCACCAGCTTGCGGTAGCAGCCGGCCCAGAGGTTGTGCGCAGATGTCGATCACGCTTACTTGGTAACCCGCCATGGTCAGGTCATTGGCGAATTCGCAACCGATCAGGCCCGCGCCAAGGATGGTCACCTCTTTTTTTCCTTCCAGAACATTCCGCAAACGCGCGTAGTCATCGAGATCATTTACGGAAAGAATGTCTCCCGTCCCCTCGCCTTCCAGCGGCAACCGGATTGCATCTGCCCCCAACGCCAGAACGAGCTGGCTGTAGGATAGTTTCTCTCCACTTTCTAGCGTTACAGTCTTACCGGATGCGTCAATAGCCGTTACCCGGCTATAGTGCCGGATCGTCATCTTGAGCTGCGCGGCCATTTTCTCGGCGCTGGCATTCAGTATGGACGCAGGTGTTTTCCCGGTTGCCAGGGCATTTGAAAGCATGGGTTTAGAGTAAAATCCGCCATGATCCGCGGAAATGATCAGGATAGGCGTTTCCGTATCCAGCTTGCGGAATTCCCGGGCCACGGTATAACCGCCGATACCGCTGCCGATGATGATTACCGGCTCCTTGCTCATGCCAGTGCCCCCGGCAGTTCAAGATCAGCACTCATCATGGCAGCATTACGTTTTTTTTCACGCATGGTCCCCACGCGGGCGAGTACGCTTATACTGTGTCGAGCGACTTTTGTATTAACATAGATAAAAATGCAGGGATTACGCCTGCCCTGTTGAAATTTGATCATTCCGTTTCCTTGTAAATTATCAAATGGCAATATTCTTTTTTATTTTGACGCTAAAAAATGAGCACGCGCTTCGGAATGCGGCGTCTATTTAAGCGCGGCCAGCGGCAAGCCTTCCTGTAGGATGGGTGGAGCGAAGCATAACCCATCATTCGGTTACCCACGCCCATCCGTACGCAGCAATGACGCGGCCCAAAAATTATCCCGTAGGTTGGGGTGACGAAGGAACCCCAACGTTTATTTTCCAACAACAAGAATGTTGGACGCACACCTACGCTAGCTAAAAAATATGAGCATGCGTTAGAAATACGCTACCGTATTGGGCATCCGAGCCGCGAGAAAGTTTACACTAGCGAAATCTCGCCAGCCGCGAAAATCCACGAATGATGCGGGCGAACACAAAAGTATAACCGAGATAACCGGCAGGACTTCAAGTGCTGATGAGCAAAAAATGACAAGTATCGGTTTCATCGGCCTCGGCATCATGGGAAAGCCCATGGCCGGGCACCTTATCAAGGGCGGCCACGCATTGTTTCTGCATTCTCGCAGCGGCGTGCCGGATGAATTGCTCAAGCTGGGGGGCAAGGCCTGCTCTTCGCCCAGCGAAGTCGCCCAAAGCGCCGACATTATTATCACCATGCTGCCCGATACGCAGGATGTGGAACAGGTACTTTTCGGTAAAAACGGCGTGGTGGAAGGATTGCGCAGCGAGCTGAGCGATACGGAGCGCGAACACCCGATTGCACGCAAGATCGTGATGGATATGAGTTCCATCTCTCCCATCGAAACCAGAATATTTGCCGCCGATATCAATAAGCTCGGTTGTGACTATGTGGATGCGCCCGTGTCCGGTGGCGATATAGGCGCAATGAATGCAACCCTTACCATTATGGTGGGTGCAACGGAACCGGTATTCGAGAAGATCAGGCATGTGCTCGAATTATTGGGAAAAACAATAACGCTGATTGGGGAGAATGGCGCAGGTCAGGTCTGCAAGATTGCCAACCAGATCATCGCCGCGCTTACTATCGAGGCTGTCGGCGAGGGTCTGCTGTTTGCTTCCAAGGCCGGCGCCGATCCTGCCAGGGTGCGCCAGGCGCTGATGGGTGGGTTTGCTTCATCGCGCGTCCTGGAAGTTCATGGCGAGCGTATGATCAAGCGCGCATTCGAACCGGGATTCCGCATAGAACTGCATCGGAAGGATTTGAATCTCGCACTTTCCAATGCGCGCACGTTGGGCATCAGTTTGCCCAATACGGCCGCCGTTCAGCAAATGTTCAATGCATGCATCGCCCACGGCGGCGCAAAGTTGGATAGCGCAGCAATGATACAAGTGCTGGAAAAATTGTCGAATCATAAAATTAACGATTCGATTCAGAATTCGCAAAAAGAATCAAATTAACCGAGTTTAATAATTGAGATGAATGCGCTCGAGCTTGTTTCCAGGCTACGCACCTTTCTACCATCCGATGCGGTGCTTCATGAGATCGAGGATCTGAGGCCGTACGAGTGCGACGGTTTGTCGGCGTACCGGCAAATGCCCTTGATCGTGGCACTGCCGCGAACCGAAAAGGAAGTGATCCAAATTTTAGAGGTTTGTCACGTAGCAAAAATCCCGGTAGTAGCACGCGGGGCGGGAACCGGTCTGTCCGGGGGCGCGCTGCCCCATGCTGAGGGTGTGCTTCTGTCGCTCGCCAAGTTGAAACAAATACTTGAGCTTGACCCGGCAGCACGCACCGCGCGGGTGCAGCCAGGAGTGCGCAATCTTGCCATCAGCGAGGCGGCGGCACCGTATGGTTTATATTATGCGCCCGATCCTTCGTCGCAGATTGCCTGCTCCATCGGCGGTAATGTGGCGGAAAATTCGGGAGGGGTACATTGCCTGAAATATGGACTCACCGTGCATAACATTATTAAACTGCGCGTCATAACCATAAGCGGCGAGATTCTTGAAATCGGCGCTGATGGGCTGGATGCGCCGGGTTACGACCTGCTCGCGCTCATGACGGGCAGCGAGGGCATGTTGGGTGTCGTGACTGAAGTTACTGTAAAACTCATGCCCAAACCGGAGACAGCCCAGGTGGTCCTTGCTGCATTTAATGACCTGCGAAGTGCCGGCGATGCGGTGGCGAACGTGATCGGCGCGGGCATTATTCCGGCCGGTATGGAGATGATGGATAAAATCACTACCCGCGCCGTGGAGGAGTACGTTCATGCGGGCTACAACCTTGATGCAGCCGCGATCCTGCTATGCGAAGCCGACGGTACGGCGGAGGAAGTGGCGGAAGAGATCCGGCATATCAACGAAATCATGGCAAGAAGCGGCGCGATCTAGATCAGGACGTCCCGCAATGAGGCCGAGCGGCTCAAATTCTGGGCCGGACGCAAAGCCGCCTTCCCGGCGGCGGGCCGCATATCGCCGGATTACTACTGCATGGACGGAACCATTCCCCGCAAGAGTCTTGCAAACGTATTGTCCGGAATCGAGGCCCTCTCCGCTGAGTATGGCCTGCGTTGCATGAATGTCTTCCATGCCGGCGACGGCAACCTGCATCCGCTGATTCTTTACGACGCGAATCAGCCGGGAGAGCTTGAATTAACCGAGAAATTTGGCGCAAGGATACTTCAGATGTGTATTCAGGCCGGGGGGACCATTACGGGCGAACACGGAGTCGGTATGGAAAAAATCGACCAGATGTGTTCTCAATTCAAGATCGGCGAACTGAAGATGTTTCATGCGGTAAAGGCGGCCTTTGATCCAGATGGACTGCTGAATCCCGGAAAAGCCGTGCCGACGCTACGCCGTTGCGCCGAGCATGGCGCCATGCATGTGCATCGCGGCGAAGAAAAATTCCCAGGACTACCGAGGTTTTGAAAATTGATGAGGCGATTTTGCATAGTCTGAAGACTGGCAACGGCAACGATTAGGCATGCAATATCTCATTGATCAATTTGCCGACACCATTCAAGCGGCCGGCAGCGCTGACGAGCCATTAATAATACGCAGCGGCGGCACCAAGGATTTCTATGGTGGCCGCGTTGATCCCCTGGCCCTGGCCGATCCTCTTCCTTCAGGTGGCGGCATTCTCGATGCCACCGCTTACGCCGGCATAGTCGATTACGAACCTACCGAGCTGGTGGTCACCGCTCGCGCAGGGACGCGACTTTCCGATCTCGAAACCGAACTGGCCAGGCACGGTCAGATGCTGGCTTTCGAGCCACCCCATTTTGGTGCGGGCGCTACCCTGGGCGGTTGTGTTGCTACCGGCTTGTCCGGACCGCGCCGGGCATCCGCAGGCGCGGTCCGCGACTTTGTGCTGGGAGTGCGCATGCTGGATGGTCGAGGAGAGGATCTGCGTTTTGGCGGCCAGGTCATGAAAAATGTCGCCGGCTACGATGTCTCGCGTTTGATGACTGGTTCGATGGGCACGCTGGGCTTGTTGCTCGAGGTTTCACTCAAAGTGCTGCCGCTACCGGCAATGGAGTTGACGCTGCGCTTACCGATGAACGAGGCGGAAGCCATTGAAAAGATGAATTTCTGGGCGGGTAAGCCGCTACCGGTTTCCGCAACCTGTTTCTGCGATGGAGCCCTTTTTTTGAGGCTCTCCGGCGCAGCCCCTGCCGTGCGCGCCGCACGTGCGATAATAGGTGGAGAGGAAATCGATGACGGCGCCGTTTTCTGGGAAACAGTGCGCGAACAGGCACACCCGTTTTTTCAGACAGGGAAGCCGCTCTGGCGCCTGTCCATAAAATCGACGACTCCGCCACTATCGTTGCCCGGGAACCAATTGATCGAATGGGGCGGAGCATTACGCTGGCTGGTAAATGACTCGGCCGATGCGGATACCGAGACCGTGCATTCCGCTATACGCAGCGTGGCGAAAGCCGCGGGCGGTCATGCTACTTTATTTCGCGGCTTCGGATCGCGCGCTGCCGTGTTTCATCCTCTCACGCCGGCTATGATGAATATCACTCGCCGCCTGAAAGAAAAATTCGACCCCATGCGTATACTTAATCCCGGCCGGATATACCCGGAAATATAAATGCAAACCCATCTCGCCGACTTCATCAAAGACTCTCCGGAAGGACAGGAAGCGGAAGCGATACTGCGGAATTGCGTGCATTGCGGCTTCTGCCTTGCCACGTGCCCGACTTATCAGTTGCTGGGCGATGAACTGGATAGCCCGCGTGGGCGTATCTATCTGATAAAACAGGTGCTGGAAGGCTCGCCGGTCACGCAAAAGACACAATTGCATCTCGACCGCTGTCTTACTTGCCGCGCCTGCGAGACGGTTTGTCCCTCCGGCGTGCAATATGGACGGCTGGTGGATATCGGCCGTGGCATTGTTGAAAAAAAGGTGGGACGCAGTTTCGCTGCAGCTATCGTGCGATATGCATTGCGCCAGACGCTACCCAACCCGGGGGTGTTTGCTTCATTGCTGAAGCTGGGGCGATCTGCGCGCCCGTTACTGCCGGGTGCTCTTCGGGATTCCATACCGCATATAAAGAATTCCCAACTCG
>JBDSOQ010000130.1:0-5150 GCA_039914755.1 Nitrosospira sp.
GCGCAATCGAAACGGACCAATTATTTGATTCGCTTAACCACGCCATCACCCATGCCGGGCAGTCTGTGCTTTATCGGTCTCTGGCCCAGCCAGGGACCGATGCCGAAGTGACGCGGGAAAAACATGAGGCATTGCGTGAGCTTGAATCGAATCCCGGTCTTTACAAAGCTTTGCAGCATTTCGTGGAAACCATGGCAGGGGGAGAGCAATGTCTTCATCAATTGCTCTACGGTACGTTTACCGGCGGGCTCGCCATCGCTAATTCCAGAACCGGTAAAGATGAAATGGAATTTAGCGGTTACGGCTATCATCAATTCGTCGATGGTACCGCTTTCGTCATCGATATGGTCGAGGCAATGCAAACCATGCCACAGCCGAAGAGCGCGTATCTGCAGGGCTTATTCGACGCAATTCGCGATTTTGGAAACACGCTTACTTATTCCCTGATGCGCGGACCGGTCTATTCCGTGGACGGTAAGCTCAAGACCAGGGACGAAAAACCACCTTATCTGCCAATTCCGCGTTTTAGACCATCGATGATTAAGCCCCTTCCAATGTTCGGGGCGCTGGGTGCAATAGGTGCAGCGCTCTATTTTTTTCAGAGCTTGCTGGCCGGCTTCGGCATTTCTTACCTGGGTTACGGAATACTCGTGCTGGCGGTACCGGTACTGCCGGTCCTCCTGATTGCCATTGCCGCGTCCGACCGCGATTCAGTCATATATCCGCTGCGCAAGCTATTCAAGAATAGCCCCGAGTTGGCGCGTCTGCTGGATACGCTGGGAATGATCGATGAGCTTTTGTCATTTCACCGTTATTCGCTCACGTTTGGCGGCAAGATGGTGCTGCCGGAGATATTGGACCGTGAGCGCCATTTCCTGAGTGTTGCCCAGGCCAGGAATCCGTTACTTGCCAAAGCGAATCCCGACTATGTGCCAAACGATATTTTACTTGACGATATTGGGCGGCTACTGGTAATCACGGGGCCAAATAGCGGCGGCAAAACCGCTTACTGTAAAACAGTGGCTCAGATTCAGCTACTAGGGCAGATCGGTTGTTACATTCCCGCAACCGCGGCGCAACTGGTTCTGGCGGAACGTATTTTTTATCAGGTGCCGGATCCGGGACATCTGGACGAGGGTATAGGACGTTTTGGCCATGAACTGAAGCGAACGCGCGAGATTTTCTTCAGCGCTACGGCTGGCAGCCTCGTCGTGCTTGATGAGTTGTCGGAGGGAACGACGTTCGAAGAGAAAATGGAGCTTTCCGAGTATGTCCTCGCAGGCTTTTACAAGCTTGGAGCAAGTACACTGCTTGTTACGCATAACCACGAGTTATGCGAGCGCCTGCAGGAAAGGGGAATGGGGCGTTACCTTCAGGGCGAGTTTCTTCCTGAAGGACCCACCTATCGTTTAATTCCAGGTGTATCCACGGTAAGCCATGCCGACCGCGTGGCCGCTGCCTTGGGTTTCAGCAAGGAAGACGTGGAGAAATACCTTACGACACGGCGTGTGTGAGCGCAAGGCAAAGGACTGTTTTTGTATTGGATGTGTTGATGCAGATAGGTGAGCGTGCTTTGATCTTTTCATTTCGTTGCGTTATCTATTATTGAATTACACTCTCAATCGTCCGGTTTGAAATCGACCTGGGGTGTAAAAGCTGTGGAGCACCGCAACAATGCAGTCTCGAACGTCGCTTATAAATTTTGAGCCCACCGAGCTGACCGGGGGTCAGCCATGCTGAAGTCATTGGTTACAGGCGCGAATGGATTTGTCGGTTCGGCAGTCGCGCGCTGTTTGCTTAACGCGGGTCACGAGGTGCGGTGCCTGGTCAGGCCGGGGAGTGACCGCAGAAATCTTTATCAACTACCTGTTGAGATCTCGGAAGGAGATCTGCGCTCTGCTCCATCACTGAAACGTGCGGTCGCGGGTTGCGATAATTTATTTCATGTTGCCGCCGATTATCGGCTCTGGGTGCCGAATCCTGAAACCATGTATGACATCAACGTAAAGGGGACCCAGGCGCTGATCCTGGCTGCCGCCGAAGCGGGGATGAGACGCATGGTATATACCAGCAGCGTGGCGACGCTGGGAACGACTCAGGACGGTGTTCCTGCAAACGAAGACACACCATCGAGTCTCCTGGCCATGAATGGGCACTACAAGCGATCCAAATTCATGGCGGAACAGGTCGTTCAGCGGATGACCGATGAGCATAAGCTGCATTTGCTGATAGTGAATCCGTCAACGCCGATGGGACCGCGCGACATAAGGCCCACGCCGACGGGGCGTATAGTCGTTGACACTTTGCGCGGCCGTATGCCGGCCTATGTGAATACCGGCTTGAACGTCGCTCATTCCGATGACATTGCCCGGGGCCACCTTCTGGCCTATGCGCATGGAAAACCAGGGGAGCGTTATATCCTGGGGGGCGAAAACATGACATTTCTGCAAATATTGCAGGCAATAGACAAGATCAGCGGTAAGCGGAAAAAGCGGGTCAGCCTTCCCGTCAAGTTGATTCTCCCCGCTGCCTGGTTAATGGAAAAAATGGCAATGGTCACGAATGTCGAGCCGCGCGTGACAGTGGACAGCGTGCGGATGGCCAAACAAAAGATGTTTTACTCCAGCGACAAGGCCATACGTGAATTGGGTTATCAGTACCGGCCGGCGGCAGAAGCACTTGAAGATGCGATGAACTGGTTTCTGGCCAACGGTTATTGCGGGTAGATCTTTTCGGGCGCTGCAATCTTCCACAGTGAGCTCCACGGTGCAAACCAGCGGAATAATGCATAGTCATTATCTTCCGACCCAACACTCCGATCCAACACACTGCATGCTTCGGTGCTGCCGAACCCTGGTTATTTGCAGAGATGCCGCTATCCATGAGCAGCACTCTGCAGTGTAAGGGTAGGTTCAAAATGCGCTGGCGCTGGCGCCTTGCCCATCCGCTACAGGTTTGCCATTGCCGGCTTTCGTAGTTTTGCTTTTGAACTTGAGCGGAGTGAAGCGGGCGGCGGTTACCTCCTGATCCGGTAGTTCAACGAATACGGTCACCACTGCCTCTGGTGAAACGACGAAGTCTCCCATTCCTTTGAGTATGTTATTTCCCGCCGGTTCCAGCTTGACCGAGGTCTTGTTCCTGGCCTTGCCGATTTGAATGGTTGCCTTGCCTGCACCCCCCTCCGTGCTGAGATTACGGTCGGCATGATCCATTACATAGAGTACGATTTCCTTATCCTTGGCGACAAGCTCCAGATGATACGGTCCGGCCATGCGCGTTTGCCCGCCGTGAGCCGACTCTTTGGAATCGAAATATTCTTCGGTATGGGCTCCGGCAGGTAAGGCAATGGTAAAGCTAAAAGCAAAAGCAGATCCAAACAGAATGGTAGATATGAACTTATTCATCTTGATTCTCCTCGATAATTGAAATAAGTCGTTAACCCAGATAATTCACTCGCGTAGGCTCGCAGAGCCGTCTAATGGATTATCCGGGTTTAATGCCCATCACTGATGCTCCGTAGTACCAACGCGTATGCCAAAGTATTACGGATAATAAAGTCTGTTGGCACAATCTTTCATTGTGATATTCATTGCGATATTCATTGCGCACCTTTCCTGCTCCGATCAACCTGAGCCGCCGTAACCAGGGTGCCCCGATTACCCCATGCATTGCGGATATAAGACAAGACCAGCGCGATCTCCTCATCGCGCAGGATCTGCGCAAACGGTGGCATGCCATAAGGTCGCGGATTGCTTGCGATGACCGGTGCGTAGCCACCATTGAGAATACTGCGGATTGCATTGATCGGAGAGGCCAGCGTGATGCCGCGGTTGCCTGCCAGCGCCGGATAAGCGCCGGGTGCGCCTTGTCCCAAATTTCCATGGCAATCCTGACAGTGCGTCTCGTAGATCTCGCCGCCTTGGCGGAGCAGCCTGTCGACTTCTTCCGTCAGCGCAGGGGCTATCCCTCTGGAGTGGGGACCGGTCTCAGGCAGCGACTTCAGGTAGGTAGCCATGGCATAGGCATCCTCCTTCGTTAGATATTGAAGACTTTGACTGACGACATCCGCCATCGGCCCTGTTGTGATTGCGCTGCTTGACAAGCCTGTCCTCAGTAATTCAACGATGTTCTTGACCGCCCAGTCGGAAGTGCTGGCCTCCTGGAGAGATGTCAGAGAGGGAGCGTACCAGTTCGAGCCCATGAGTTGTCCTCCCCCGAATAGTTCGCCCTGGCTTGCGCCGAACGGGTTCCGGGCGGTATGGCAAGCGTTGCAGTGGCCGAGTCCTTGCACCAGATAGGCGCCCCGGTTCCATTCATCGCTCTTTGCCTTATCAGCCCGATAAACGCCTTGCTCGAAGTAAAGGGCGCGCCAGATATAAATGAGCGGACGGAGGTTGAAAGGAAAATGGATCTGGTTCGGCCGATTGCGTTGCTGAGCAGGAGGGAGCGATTGAAGATAGGCGAAGATTGCATCGGAATCCTCGCGCGTGATCTTCGTGTATTCCGTATAGGGAAAGGCGTGGTATAAAGGGCTGCCGTTGCGTGCCTTGCCATCGTGCAGCGCTCGCCAGAAGTTCTCCTCATTCCAGAGTCCAATACCGGTTTCCGGATCGGGAGTAATGTTAGGTGTGATGAATGTCCCGATAGACGTATCGAGGATGTGTCCCCCCGCGTAGGGTCGCCCACCCTGTGCCGTGTGGCAGCCCATGCAATTGCCGGCCTGCGCGAGATAGGCCCCGCGCGCCCGCAGTTGCTGTTGTGCTTGCTGCCCTGTAAGGCCATCTGTCTTTGCCGACGGCGATTCTACGCCTGCAGGACCAGAGGAGGAGCTTGCCGGTACCATGAAAATGCCGAGGCCTGTCAGCCCGGCAAGTGCAGCAGCCGAGAGAATACGTTTCATTGCAGCCCTCCCGATTGGAGGACGATGCTGCTGCAACGCTCAGCCAGCTTACTGTGGAGAACCGCCGCCGAACTCGTATGCGTCGAGAGGGCTTCGGAAACCGGTTGTGCGGCCAGCCATGCCGCAATGGCGCTCGCCTCGCTGGTCGTGAGCTGTTTTGCGATTTCGGACATGCAATCGGGAGTTTCCCCGCGCATTGCTCCGCCATTCTGCCAGTTACCGAACTGGGCGATGATATAGACCCGCGGCA
>JBDSOQ010000057.1:0-7240 GCA_039914755.1 Nitrosospira sp.
GATAGTCCATCTCGGTTTCCATGATCTGCTCGATATGCGCCTCTTCGATATCGTCAGAAGCAATATACAAGCTGATACCAAGCGTTCCGACGACGACTATGCAGAATACCGCAAAGGCCAGCGCAACGCGTCGGCGCAGGCCACGTTTAATCCCTGGCACGGGAAATGAGGCGGTAACCAAGTCCATGAATTGTCTCGATCGGATCGTAGCCGCCTGCGCGGCTCAATGCACGGCGTAATTCGTGCATATGGCTGCGCAATGTATCGCTGGTTCCCTGCGTGTCGCCCCAGACTTCCGATTCAAGTTCCCTGCGGCTGAACACGCGACCGGGCTCGCTCATCATGAGTGCGAGCAACCGGATACATTTGGGGGGCAGCTTGACGGCTATGCCGGCAAAAAGCACCGATAGCGTTTTGGGATCGAATGACAGATCGCCGGTTTCCAGCATGCGGCTGGTAACTTTGCCCCCATGCCGCTTATGCATCGCGACAAGACGGGCTTCGACCTCTTTCAGCGCGAACGGCTTGATCATGTAGTCGTCGGCGCCGTGATCGAATCCTTTGAGCTTATCCTCCAGCGTATCGCGCGCGGTCAGCATCAGCACCGGTGTGTCAAGGTCCGCTTCCTGGCGAAGTTTCCGGCATAACGTGATGCCATCCATAGCCGGAAGACCAATATCAAGCAGGATCCCATCAAATTTCTGTGTTACCGCGAGATGCAGACCTGTGATGCCGTCAGCGGCAGCATCGACACTGTGACCTCGGGCCTCGAGAAAATCGTAGAGGTTTGTGGCAATAGCCGGATCATCTTCAATAATAAGTATATGCACGGGAAGGCTTACTAAAAAATTATAAGATAAAGCGGCTTATCAACTTTAACAATACCCGGAAATATGGCCCGATTTGAAAAATGCAGCTGATTCCGATGGAAATCAACGGCGATCCGGGTCGCTACTCGCGCTTGATCGGCCTAAGGGTTCATTGAGAATCTAGCACAGTTCAATATGTTTTGTTGGTATTTAATACCTTTTTTATTTATAAAATTGGGTGCTAGCGATATTTGCGGCTGAGGGCATGAACTGCTTCCACCAGTATCAGGGCATTCTCCGGTGGAGTAAACTGCGAAATACCGTGACCAAGATTGAAAACGTGGCCGTTGCCTTTTCCATAACCGGAAAGAATTTTTTCCACTTCAGCAGCGATCACTTCCGGTGTCGAAAACAGCACCGCGGGGTCGAGATTTCCTTGCAAGGCAACCTTATGCCCAACCCTTCGGCGTGCCTCGGCGATATCCACGGTCCAGTCGAGCCCAACCGCATCACAGCCACTATCCGCAATACTCTCAAGCCATAACCCGCCGCCCTTTGTAAAAACGATTTTAGGCACGCGCTCACCACCATGCTCACGCTTAAGTCCTGCCAGGATCTGACTGATATAGCGCAAGGAAAATTCCCGATAGGCTGCGTGAGACAAGGCGCCACCCCAGGTATCGAAAATCATCACAGCCTGGGCGCCGGATTCGATTTGTGCATTCAGATAAGCAATTGCGGCCTGCGCGGTAATATCGAGAATGTGATGCAACAAATCCGGCCGCTGGTACAACATGGTTTTGATCTGGCGGAAATCGGTACCACCGCAACCTTCCACCATATAACAGGCTAGCGTGAAAGGACTGCCGGAAAAGCCGATCAGCGGAACCCGGTTGTCCAGCGTCCTTCGGATTTGCGAAACCGCGTCCATCACGTAACGCAGGTGTACCCCGGGATCAGGTACCGTAAGTGCACGAATCTCCCATTCTTCACGTAAAGGCCGCTCGAACTTGGGCCCCTCGCCATCCGAGAAATAGAGTCCCAACCCCATTGCATCGGGGATGGTCAGAATGTCCGAAAACAATATCGCCGCATCCAGCGGGAACCGCGCCAGGGGCTGCATCGTAACTTCAGTCGCGAAATCCGGATTTTTGCACAGGGCGAGAAAGTTGCCGGCACGAGCGCGCGTCTGGTTGTACTCGGGTAAATATCGCCCAGCCTGACGCATCATCCACACCGGGGTGTATTCAGTAGGTTGCCGCAGGAGAGCCCGCAGCAGGGTATCGTTCTTCAATCTCGTCATCGACTCCAGTTTAATCGTACAAACTCAGCAAGAGACAGCATCGTTTATGCGCCGAATCATACCTGTTGAACTCATCTTCCTGCGGACAGGTTGTTCATGAGCTTAACCTGCTAATGTTATCAGCTATTGGCTTCCGGGTACATGCTCACGGCCAGTGGCGATTGTGGTGGAGCTTTATCCTCGCTGGCGGCCGGCCTGTACGGTGACCCTGAATATGCAGCAAATGAAATGAATAAAAGGCGTTAAAGGTTTAGTAGCAGCAACGTCATATTAGGGAAGCGTCAACTCTCCTCAATCGCAAATAACCGCCGATATTCCCGAATTGCATAGCGATCGGTCATGCCGGCAATATAATCGGCAACCGCCTGATGCTTATCGTGATGATACTTCGACTGAAATACGGGGGGAAGCAGCCGGATATCCGAGCAAAATGCGTTGAAGAGTGCTTCGATCGTATGGCGCGCCTTGGCGCTCATGCGCGCCACTTTATAATGCCGGTACAGATAGTCTCGCAGAAATTTTTTCAGTTCCTGTTGCTCCTGCCAGATTTCCTGGCTGAAACCAATCAGGCACGGAGCCACCCGCACAGCTTCAAGACTCTCCGGGCGGGCATGCGCGATATTGGCGGCGCTTTGCCTGATCAAATCCCCCACCAGCGTATTGATCATGCGCCGGACGGTTTCATGAATCAAACGCCGTCCCGAGATGTCAGGGTAATGACTTTTTGCCATCGATAAATGCCGCGCGAATATTTTGACCTCCGCAAGTTGCTCCAGCGTAATCAGGCCGGAGCGCAAGCCATCGTCTACGTCGTGGTTGTTGTAGGCAATTTCATCGGCAAGATTGGCCAGTTGCGCTTCCAATGACGGCCGCTGATCCGCAAGGAAACGCTCACCCACATCTCCAAGCTTAACGGCATTCTTTCTGGCGCAGTGCTTGAGGATGCCTTCACGCGTTTCAAAGCACAGGTTCAAGCCATCGAACGCGCCGTAACGCTCTTCCAGCACATCTACGACACGCAGAGACTGCAAGTTGTGCTCGAAGCCGCCGTAATCTTTCATGCAGTCGTTCAGCGCTTCCTGCCCTGCGTGACCAAATGGCGTATGGCCGAGGTCGTGCGCCAGGGCAATAGCTTCAACCAGATCTTCATTGAGATGCAGATTGCGCGCGACCGAACGGCCGATTTGCGCTACCTCCAGGCTGTGCGTCAAGCGCGTGCGAAACAGATCGCCTTCGTGATTTACAAAAACCTGAGTTTTGTATACAAGCCTGCGAAATGCGGTGGAATGAATGATGCGATCGCGATCGCGCTGGAACGCGGTGCGTCCCGGTGCCGATTCTTCCGCGATGCGGCGACCGCGCGAACTCGCCGATGTTACCGCATAAGACGCCAGCTCATGCATTGGCAGTACATTCCATAAGCGTTTCGGTCAATATCTCTGCCGGCACGTCGGAATGGAGCACGGCCTCGCCTATATGCCGGAGCAAAATGAAACGCATATTCCCTCCCTCCACCTTCTTGTCCAGCCCCATCAAGCGCAGGTATTTTTCCGGACCGAGATCGGGTGCTATGGCAGAGAGCCCTGCTTGCGCATAAATTTTCCGGATTCGCTCCACCTCGGCCTCGCCGATCATCCCCATGCGCTTCGATAGTTCCGCAGCCAGCATCGTACCGGCTGCAACTGCTTCGCCATGCAGCCAGACACCGTAACCCATCGCATTTTCGATAGCATGACCAAAGGTATGCCCAAGGTTGAGCAATGCCCGAACACCGCTTTCGCGTTCATCGGCTTGCACAACCTCCGCCTTGTTTACGCAACTTCGGCGTATCGCTTCGACCAGCACATCAGCGTCGCGGATGAGAAGCTTGGCCATATTCCGTTCCAACCACTCCAGGAAGTCGAGGTCCCGGATCAGACCATATTTGATGATCTCGGCAATGCCTGCCCGCAACTCCCTTTCCGGCAATGTATCGAGCGTTGCCGAGTCCGCCAGTACGACCCGAGGCTGATAAAAAGCGCCGATCATGTTTTTGCCAAGCGGGTGATTGATACCCGTCTTACCGCCGACCGAAGAATCGACCTGTGCCAGAAGCGTCGTTGGAATTTGAATGAACGGCACTCCCCGCAAATAGGTCGCGGCGGCAAACCCGGCCAAATCACCGACGACTCCGCCGCCAAGGGCGATGATGGGCGTGCTCCGTTCGCAGCGGTGACGAAGAAGCGCATCGAATATGAAGTTCAGCGTCTGCCAATTCTTGTGCGCTTCCCCGTCAGGGAGAACGATGGGGACGGTCACCACGCCCTGGCCTTCCAGCGCGTTACGCAGCCTTTCCATATAAAGGGGCGCCACCGTAGTGTTTGTGACGATTGCGGCGCGCTTTCGCGGCAAGTGGTCGAGGATAATTTCGGAATGGCTCAGAATGCCATTACCGATATGGATCGGGTAACTACGCTCACTGGGCGTAGAGGCTAAATCTACCGTGATTGTTTGCATGGTTTAGTGGTGTACGATCGAGATTCTTGTCTACCTGATGATCAACAGGTTTTTGTTCGGAGGAACTCATGATGAGATAGCAAACGATCTCTCAAAACGGCTTTACCACAACCAGGATTACCACCGCAATCAGGATCACCACTGGAAATTCATTGAACCACCGGTAATAAACATGGCTGCGCCGATTGCGATCATACTTGAAATCTGCAAGCAGTTTTCCACAGTAGAAGTGGTACGCGATCAGCACGATGACTAATGCAAGTTTTGCATGCAACCAGCCGCCGGAAATTCCATAACCCAGCCAGAGCCAAAGCCCGAAGAGAACTGTCAGCACGGCGCCGGGCGTCATGATCCCATAATAAAGTTTGCGCTCCATCACCTTGAAGCGTTCGACGCCCGGCACATCATCGCTCATTGTGTGATAGACAAACAGACGCGGTAAATAAAACAATCCCGCGAACCAGGTCACCATGAAAATGATGTGTAGCGATTTTATCCAGAGCATCTGTGATTCTTCTTAACCTGAACCGGGCATCTATACGAGGTCGGGGGGTGATTATGGCGCGGAGAGTGAGCACGGGCATCTGCCACAAGAACCGGGCGATCCACCCTGCAAGAACCGCAAAAACAGTGAAAAACGCAGCAGCCGATTATTTTATCAGGTGCCTGTAAGCCAGCACCTTGCAGAAATCGAGCATACTATAGCCGATCACACCGGGATGGGAAAAGGAATATCATCGAAAACGTATCCTGGCGCAGCAGGAAGCCGAGGAAGAACCTACATGCTATAAAAAAGCAAATGAAACCCGGTTGTTATAGCGCGACAACCTCGATATCGGGTTCTATTGATCTCAGCATATTCTGAATACCTCGCAGCGTGCCTGAGATCGAGCTCGGGCATGTGCCGCAAGCACCTTGATAATGAACGCTGAGCTTGTTGCCCTCCAGCCCGAGTACATGCAGGTCGCCGCCATCACTCTGGAGATAAGGGCGCACCTCCTCGTCGAGCATGATATTGATGGTATCGAGCCGCTGCTGGTCCTCCGGGCTTAACCCGGCAATTGCACTGGTTGCCGCGGCGACTGTTGCAGCCGATTGCGCATCGGCCGCGGGCGCGGCGCGGATCGGATCGGCGACCTCGCGCGCAAGGTCTTGCCAGTCGGCGCCGCCGTCTTGCGTTACCGTGATCCAGCGATCGACATAAAAGACGTTGGTCACATGATAGATGTCGAACAATGCCGCGGCAAGCGGATCGTCTTTCGCCTGTTCGGCGTTGTCATATGAGCATGTCACCCCCCAGGTCAATGGCTCCTTCAGGATGAACTTCAGCGCGTTTCGATTCGGGGTACCTTCTATTTCCGCTATTTTTGGCATTTCCTGTTCCTTTCAGGCATCCCCTATTGGAGCATGCATCGGGTCATCCTCGGACTCGGTCGAGGTAGTGGTAACGGCGTTGAGCGCAGCATACAGCGTATGCCACGGCAAAATGGCACATTTTACACGCGTCGGCAGATCACGCACGCCTGCAAATACCGTGAGCCGCCCCAGGTGATGCTGGCCCTCGAGATCGAGCGTGCCGGTCGCCATATCACGGAACTCCTTGATCAGCGTCTCTGCATCCGCGCGCGTTTTGCCTTTCACGACGGTGGTCATCATCGAGGCCGATGCCTTGCAGATCGCGCATGATTCACCGTGGAACGCGATGCCGTCGATGCGCTCTCCCTCGAGGTTTAGCGCAATGTCGAGGTGATCGCCGCATAACGGGTTATGGCCAACCGCGTGGTGGCTTGCTTTATCCAGCGTGCCATAATTACGGGGCTTCTTGTTGTGGTCGAGAATAACTTCTTGATAGAGCGATTTCGTGATCATTACATGAATATTTTTTGCACGGTGCGAACGCCCGCGATAAATGCGTCCACCTCGGCCATCGTATTATAAAAAGCAAACGAAGCACGCGTCGTCGCCGGTACTTTGAGGCGCAGCATTACCGGCTGCACGCAGTGGTGACCGGTCCGTACCGCAACCCCTTCCTGATTCAGGAGCGTGCCGATATCATGCGGATGCACGCCCTCGACCTCAAACGACAGTACCGCGGTCTTCGTTGCAGCGGTGCCGATAATACGCACGCCCGGCATGCGGCTCATCTGTTCAGTCGCGTAGTTGAGAAGATCGAGCTCGTACGCGGCGATTACATCCAAACCGATCGAGGATAAGTAATCAACCGCGGCACCAAGCCCGATCGCGGCGGCGATCGGCGGTGTACCGGCTTCAAATTTGTGCGGTATGGAATTGTAGGTGGTTTTTTCGAAAGTCACCGACAAAATCATGTCTCCGCCGCCCTTGAACGGCTGCATACGCTCAAGCAACTCAGCCTTGCCATAGAGCACGCCTATGCCTGTCGGGCCGCACAACTTGTGGCCGGAAAAAGCGTAGAAGTCGCAGTCGAGATCTTGCACGTCCACCGTCATGTGCGGCACGGCCTGCGCGCCATCGATCAGCACCGGCACATTGCGCGCATGCGCGAACGCAATCATTTCCTTGACCGGATTAACGGTACCCAGTGCATTCGACACATGCAACACACCTACGAATTTGGTTCGCTCGGTAAACAGTTTTTCGTATTCATCGATGA
>JBDSOQ010000072.1:0-2130 GCA_039914755.1 Nitrosospira sp.
CTCCTTTTTGAAGAGCCACAGTTCTCGCAAGAAGTTGCCCAGCTATACCTACGTTACCGTGTTGTCGGTGACCTCGGCGGAAACAGCCTTCATACTCAGGCGTAAACGACCCTTGTCATCGGCTTCCAGAACTTTAACACGCACCACCTGACCTTCCTTGAGATGGTCGGTAACGTTATTGACGCGCTCGTTGGCAATTTGCGAGATATGTAACAGCCCGTCCTTGCCTGGGAGAACGCTAACGATTGCTCCGAAGTCCAGAAGTTTCAACACGGTTCCGTCGTAAATTCTTCCCACCTCAACCTCGGCCGTAATATCTTCGATACGCTTCCTTGCCAATTCGCCACCCTCGGCACTGATACACGCTATCATCACGGTACCGTCGTCAGCGATATCGATGGTGGTTCCGGTTTCTTCCGTCAACGCGCGAATCACCGCGCCGCCCTTACCAATCACGTCACGGATTTTCTCGGGATTGATTTTTATTTTGATGATACGCGGCGCATGTTCCGAAATATCCTCGCGCGTGGCGGGCAAAGCCTGTTTCATAATCCCGAGAATATGCAGACGGCCTTCCTTCGCCTGTATCAGTGCCGCGTGCAGAATTTCCTTGGTGATGCCCTGAATCTTGATATCCATTTGTAGCGCAGTGATACCTGCTTCGGTACCGGCCACTTTGAAATCCATATCACCCAGATGATCTTCATCCCCCAGGATATCGGTCAACACCGCAAACCTGTTGCCATCTTTAATTAATCCCATGGCGATACCTGCCACATGCGCTTTCAGTGGTACGCCCGCGTCCATTAGTGCAAGACAACCACCGCAAACCGACGCCATAGAGCTGGAACCATTTGACTCGGTAATCTCCGATACCACTCTGAGAGAATAACCAAACTCTTCCGGAGTGGGCAACACAGCAACTAAAGCCCGCTTGGCAAGACGTCCGTGGCCGATTTCACGGCGTTTTGGTGTGCCCACGCGACCGGTCTCGCCAGTAGCATAAGGCGGCATGTTGTAGTGGAGCATGAAGCGCTCGGAGTAATCGCCTTGCAGCGCATCGATTTTCTGCTCATCCCGACCTGTGCCCAACGTTGCAACTACCAGCGCCTGAGTTTCCCCTCGGGTAAACAACGCAGAGCCGTGAGCACGCGGCAGCAAGCCATTACGGATCGTAATCGGCCGGACGGTACGCGTATCGCGCCCGTCTATACGAGGCTCGCCATCCAGTATCTGGGTTCGCACAATCTTTGATTCTAGAGCAAAGCAGGCCTCCTTTACGGATTGCGCGTCCGGCCCTTCCTCCGTATTGACCCCAACCTCGGTAAAGACTCTTTTCCAGATATTGTCTATGGTTTCCGATCGTGCCTGCTTCTGCTTTAGCTGGAATGCGGCGCGCAGGTCATTTTCCGCCAAATCGGCGATTTTCTCGGCAAGAGCGGCGTCCTTTGACACCGGGGCCCAATCCCATGCAGTCACTCCTGCTTCGTCAGCCAATTCGCTGATCGCATCGATCACCACCTGCATTTGCTGGTGGCCGTAGACGACGGCACCCAACATGATTTCCTCGGATAGCTCCAGCGCTTCGGACTCCACCATCAGCACAGCTCGCTGTGTACCTGCCACCACCAGATTCAGTTGGGTCTGCTTAAGCTGCGTAGTACTCGGGTTTAAGATATATTCGCCATCGATATAGCCTACACGGGCCGCGCCGATCGGACCCTCGAATGGTATGCCGGAAAGAACCAGCGCGGCGGAGGCGCCCAGAAGGGCGGGTATATCCGCATCCACCTCGTTATCGGAGGACAGGACCGTGGCCACAATCTGAACTTCATTATAAAAACTTTCCGGGAATAACGGACGAATGGGGCGGTCGATCAGGCGGGAGGTAAGAATTTCCTTCTCCGATGGACGGCCTTCGCGCTTAAAAAAACTACCCGGTATTCTACCGGCGGCGTAGGTCCTTTCCTGATAATCCACGGTCAAGGGGAAAAAGTCCTGTCCCTGTTTAGCATTTTTTGCACCCACCACGGTAACAAGGACCACGGTGTCGTCCATAGTGACCATCACTGCGCCGTGCGCCTGCCTTGCTATTTCCCCGGTTTCGAGTGTTAGTTGATGAGACCCGTA
>JBDSOQ010000183.1:0-3234 GCA_039914755.1 Nitrosospira sp.
ATCCGAAAGTCCATACATCCAAACACAGCGTGAGAACATGTATGCATCTGTTTTTCCTTATTTTATTTATTCCCGAGATACTGGGGCGAATCAATGAAGGGAAAGTGATTGTGCCCCTCTCCATATTCCCCGTCAAGTGTCCGTTTCAGTTTGTAAAGAACAAATAAAGTGTCCGGGTCTGTAGCAAATGATCTGTCCGGTTTTATGTATCCCGAGGGAGGAGAACATGAAACGGACAAGAAGGTTGCAGGAGATTCGGGAGATGCGGTTGCCTGCATTGAACCCGGATAATCCATTAGGACGCGAGATAATGGCGAGGCAGGTTGCGAGACAGTTTTGCCGGTTGAGAGAAGTCCATGGCCTGCCTGGTCTATGGATGCCGCGCAGGTAACAAAAATGGCGGCGAAAATGGCCGTAAACTGACCGCCAGCACTCGCGTAGGCTCGCAGAGCCGCCTAATGAATTATCTGGGTTAAATTTCAATTCACGACCATAACTCCGCCGTATCGCCGTATCCTTGCGCAAGCTATAATCGGCTTATGCAATCCGATTCGACACATCATGGCGTAACGATCAAAGCCAACCCATTCCTGGAAGCGCTGCTGGCAGCTCGACTTCATGATCCTTTCAGTTATCTCGGTGCTCGCATGGAGCAGGGCCAGGGCTTGATTCGGGTGTTTTATCCATATGCGATAAATGTATGGATCAAAATAGAAGGCAGCTTCGAGGGGATGAAGCGGGCACATCCTGCCGGGGTTTTCGAATGGCGCGGCGTCGCGTTGCCGTCCATGCCATATTTATTGCGCGTCGAAGACGGTAACGCATGGCCGGAAGCATGCTTGTACGAAACTTATGACGCCTATGCCTTCCAGCCGCAAATTTCCGATTACGACATCTATTTGTTCAATGAAGGCCGGTTACGACAAGCTTATCGAGCCCTGGGTTCGCATATCGCGGAAAGAGAAGGTATCGCTGGCGTACTTTTTTCGGTATGGGCGCCTAATGCCGAGCGCGTGAGTGTGGTAGGCGGCTTTAACCGGTGGGACGGCCGAGTGCATCCGATGGCGGTTCATGGCTTCAGTGGCGTGTGGGAGCTTTTTATTCCCGGCCTCCCCCCCGATTCACTCTACAAATATGAAATACGCAACCGCGACAGCGGCGCAATCCTTCTTAAAACAGATCCTTATGCCAGCCACTATGAATTGCGTCCCAACAATGCGGCGCGCACGCCCGTGGTTGGCGAAACAGCATGGGACGATACCGAATGGATAACAAGCCGTGCAACGCGGGATTGGTTGCAGGCACCGCTGAATATTTACGAAATTCACGCCGGGTCCTGGAAGCGGCATCCTGATGGACGTTTTTACTCTTATCGTGAACTTGCCCGGCATCTGATTCCCTACGTACGTGAAATGGGTTACACCCATATCGAGCTGATGCCAATTTCAGAGCATCCGCTCGATGAATCCTGGGGTTATCAGACGACCGGCTATTTCGCACCCACCAGTCGTTTCGGCTCACCGGACGACCTGAAATATTTCGTTAATGCCTGTCATCTGGAGAGCATCGGCGTAATACTCGACTGGGTGCCGGCGCACTTTCCTCAAGATGCATTTGCGTTGTCCCGATTTGATGGCAGCGCATTGTATGAGCACGAGGATCCGCGTATTGGGCTGCATCAGGACTGGGGAACGTATATCTTCAATTTTGGGCGCAACGAAGTAAAATCGTTTCTATTGTCCAGCGCCCATTTCTGGTTGGCGGAATTTCATCTTGATGGGCTGCGCGTGGATGCTGTTGCATCCATGCTCTACCTCGACTATTCCCGCAAGCCGGGCGAATGGCTACCCAACAAATATGGGGGCAGGGAGAATCTGGAAGCTATAAATTTCCTGCGCGAACTGAACATTATGGTACATGAAGAATTTCCGGGTACATTGACGCTGGCGGAAGAATCCACTTCATGGCCGGCAGTATCTCGCCCCACCTATACCGGCGGTCTGGGATTTTCCATGAAATGGAATATGGGCTGGATGAACGATACGCTATCCTACATACGTAATAATCCGGTTTACCGGCGGTTTTATCAAGACCAGCTTACTTTCGGCCAGCTGTATGCATATACGGAAAATTTCGTCCTGCCGCTTTCACATGACGAAGTAGTCCATGGCAAAGGATCGCTGCTGGGCAAAATGCCGGGCGATGCCTGGCAGCAATTCGCAAACGTGCGCCTGTTGTTTACTTATCAGATGACTTATCCTGGTAAAAAGCTCAACTTCATGGGCAGCGACTTCGCTCAGGGACGTGAATGGAACTCGGGACGGGAACTGGACTGGGGCCAATTACGCGACGAACAACACCGCGGCGTCAAGGCTGCGCTGCGCGACCTCAACCATTTGTATAGCGGTATCGCCGCATTACACCAACTCGATTTCTTGCCTGACGGTTTCGCGTGGGTAGACTGCCATGATGCCGATAACTCCGTCATAAGCTATCTGCGCCGCGCATGCGATGGCTCATTCGTATTGATCGTTCTCAATTTCACGCCTGTGCCGCGCACACTTTATCGCATCGGTGTACCTGCGAAAGGCATGTACCACGAATTGTTCAACAGCGATTCCTTACACTACGGCGGCAGCAATCTGGGCAACCTGGGGCGCATCCATACGACCGGCGAACCCTGGATGGGGCGACCCGACTCGATTGTTATCAGTCTCCCGCCACTTGCAGGGATCATTCTTTCGATTGAATAATGCTCCCCCGGCGTGATATGAATGGGCGAGGCGAAGCTTGCCGCACTGCCCGTCGCGCTTCTGATCGATAATCGTCCAACAAAAGCTTGGCTCGGTCGAGTTCGGGAAGATACGTTAATTTAACGGGGTACTACCGGCTGTCCGCCGTGCCAATACAGCGGTAGCAAAGCGTACCGGGCAATCAAGCTCATTTGGCACAGCAACCGCGAGGGATAACTTGCGGTGGGCTACGCCCGCATATTCCTTTTCTAATGAATGTCGGCACCAAGACGATGCTGCTTTACTCGACCGGCCGGTGTCGGATGGAAGTCAGTGAAATTCCGGATTGATCCTCATTTCTCACTCTTTCCAAGAAAAATCTTAATCGGTGGAACGCAATGCCACGAGCTTTATCAAATCCCAACCCCGGTGTTCTGTTTATCACGCCGGAAATTTATCCTCTGAATAAAACCGGGGGTCTTGCGGATGTCAGCGCGGCGCT
>JBDSOQ010000146.1:0-5777 GCA_039914755.1 Nitrosospira sp.
AGTGTGCGGTTTTTGGGGTGCAGGGCAAGGCGCAACGACGCGGAATGGTCGTTCCATTCCAAGGAGTTGCAACGCAGCCATGTGCCGCAAAAACCGCACACTCCACCCCGTAGCGAACTCACTAATAAGGTGAAGGCCAAGTGATACAAAAAATCTTTGTGGATCATTGCGCTAAACAAAAAAATAAGCGGTCAACTGCCGGATTTAGGATTATACACGCGGCATCGTTTCCGGCACGAAATGGTGGGCGCTTCCGAGAACGAATTCCGTCATATTACACTGGTAAAGTGCTTCGAGATTATCCCGGTTAAGTACTTCTTCAGTGGTTCCCGCAATGGTGCGGCCATTGTCGAACAGCATGAGGACATGGTCGCAGAAGCGGTTTGCCCAGCCAATATCGTGGAGCACCATGACGAGCGTCTTGCCCTGAGCGGCCAATTTGCCGAATAGTCTCATTGCACTCGCTTGATGGCGCAGATCCAGGTGTTGCAGTGGTTCATCCAGCAAATAACATTGTGGCGCCTGAGCGAGCAACAAGGCAATACGCGCGCGCTGGCGCTCGCCGCCCGACAGCGTAATAAATGGACGGCGGGCGAGTTCGGTCAATTCCATTTCGTCGATGGCTTCACTTGCGATTTCGTGGTCGACAGCCTGCCAGCCAAGCATATTTTGGGCATGGGGATATCGTCCCAGCAACACATACTCACGCACATTTCCCCAGAACTCGCCCGGCTCTTCCTGCAGCATAACACCCAGAATGCGGGCGAGTTCGCGCTGAGACCAGGCTTGCGGCGTTTTTCCCGCCACCATTACTTGAGGCTCATCGTTTCCATTGGGTCGGCTCAAGCCGGCCAATGCATGGATCAAGGTCGTTTTGCCGCAACCGTTCTGGCCGAGTATCGCCCAGCATTCGCCCGGGTTGATAGCCAGGCTCAGGTTCTGGCACAGTATTTTGTCGGGATACCGAAGATTTAGATTCCTGATCTGTAAAACCATTAATATCCGTTTACCTTTCTCTCCGTTTGTGGCGTCATGTTTAACCCGGATAATTCATGAAGCAGCCCGAATCAAAAACGTCGATGCCGGCGCTTTTTATACCCGCAGGTATTCAATTTTTCTTCCCATCCAACGCTGAATATGGTGTCTCGCAGCTTCCGGATAGTCACGCAATAATTCCTCGGCGGCGGTGCGAGCCGCGTCAAGTAAATCCGCGTCCTGTTCCGGATCGGCAAAGCGCAGCATGGGTACACCGCTTTGGCGGGCACCGAGAAACTCGCCCGGACCGCGAAGGCGCAAATCCTGGCGCGCGATTTCGAAACAGTCGGTTTGCTCGAAAATAATTTTGAGCCGCTCCCGGGCCATCGCGGATAAAGGCTTCTGATACAGCAATATGCATATGCCTCCTTCTGCTCCCCGTCCCACGCGGCCTCTTAATTGATGCAACTGTGCCAAGCCCATACGTTCGGCGTGCTCAATCACCATTAGCGAGGCATTCGGCACATCCACCCCCACTTCGATTACAGTGGTGGCGATCAGTAGATGAATCTCACCTTGCGCAAACGATTCCATCACTGCCGATTTTTCCTGGGATGGAAGTCGTCCATGCACCAGGCCGATTTTCAATTCCGGAAAAGTCAGGCGCAACGTTTCGTAAGTCTCAAGGGCTGTCTTGAGTTGCAGGGCCTCGGATTCTTCAATCAGCGGACAAACCCAATAGGCCTGTTTTCCCGCACGACAGGCTTCCCGGATACGGGTGGTGACTTCATCGCGCCGCGTATCCGCGACCAGTTTGGTCAGGACCCGGGTTCTGCCGGGTGGCAGCTCGTCAATCAACGACACATCAAGATCAGCATAATAGCTCATCGAAAGGGTGCGCGGAATGGGCGTGGCGCTCATCATCAACTGATGCGGCCTGGCGCCGCTTTTCGTGCCCTTTTCTCGTAATGCCAGTCGTTGGTGAACGCCAAACCGATGCTGCTCATCAATGATCACGAGACCCAGCCTGTCGAACTCGACCTGCTCCTGGAATAGTGCGTGGGTGCCGATAGCAAGCATGGCACTACCTTCGGCGATATTAGCCAGCATGATTTCCCGCTGTTTTTTTTTCTGGTTGCCGGATAACCGGGCAATCGTCATGTCCAGATGAGCCAGGAGCGGGGCAAGCCAGGCGGAAAGCTTCTGATAATGCTGCTCAGCAAGGATCTCGGTCGGGGCCATCAGTGCGGCCTGATAATTATTTTCGATGGCTTGTAACATGGCCAATGCCGCCACGACGGTTTTGCCGCTGCCTACATCTCCTTGCAACAACCGTTGCATCGGATGGGCCACAGCAAGATCGCGACTGATTTCAGAAAAAGCCTTTTTCTGCCCGCTGGTGAGTTCAAACGGCAGCGATGCCAGCAGTGCTTCAGTCAGCTTGTTTCTGGCGGACAGAACGGGTGCGCTGCCGCTGCGGCGCTGCCGATAATGCAAGCGCATGGACAATTGCTGAGCCAGCAGTTCATCGAACTTGATCCGGCGCCAGGCAGGATGAGTGCGTTCCTGCAATAGAGCGACCGGCGCGTCCGGCGGAGGTTGGTGCAGGAACAAGACGCTGTCCTTGAAACCCAGGAGCTGATAATGCGTTAATACCGCATCAGGCAGCGTTTCCGAAAGATAGTCCCATTGACTGCCCGCATCCCCGGTCTGCTGAAGTACTCGACGGATCAGCTTGCGTATCGTTTCCGAAGAAAGTCCGGCAGTGGTTGGATAAACCGGCGTCAGCGCATCGGCCAGCGGTTCCTGCTCCCCTACGAGCCGACATTTTGGATGGACCATTTCGACGCCAAAGAAACCTGCCCGGGCTTCTCCAAGCAATCGCACTCGCGTGCCGGCGGAGTATGCTTTCGCCAGGCTACCGTAGAAATTGAGGAAACGCATAAACAAAGTGCCACTGCCGTCTTCTACCTGACAAACGAGTTGCCGGCGGGGGCGATACATGATTTCGCTGCGGATAATGACGCCCTCGACCTGTACTGTCTTGCTGGCAGGCACATCATTGATGGGATAAAGATGTGTTTCGTCTTCATAGCGCAGCGGCAAGTGCAGCACCAGATCGAACTCATCGGCAATGCCCAGCCTGACGAGTTTCTCCTGCACCGTCTTGCTGCCCAGATGAGAAGGGGCATGAGGCGTGGGAGTACATTCCGTGTTGCCCTTCACCCCGGCAATACCAGCACCGCGTCCATTTCCACCAGCGCGCCACGCGGCAGAGCCGCTACGCCTACTGCAGCGCGTGCCGGATAGGGCGCATCAAAGTAGCTGGCCATGATTTCGTTTACTTTTTGAAAATTGGCGAGGTCTATCAGATAGACATTCAATTTGACGATATCGCCGAGGGCACCACCACTTGCCGCTGCCACGGCATTCAAGTTTAAAAATACACGATGGATTTGCTCCTCGATTCCATTTACCATCTGCATGGAAATCGGGTCCAGGCCGATCTGGCCCGAAACATAAACCGTATCTCCGCCGCTTACACGTATCCCCTGGGAATAGGTGCCGATTGCCTGGGGCGCATCCGTAGTTTGTATCGTCTTTTTTTTCATGTATTCTCCTCGGGTTGTAATGTGGCTTCGCTCTAAAGACCTGCAAATTTGGAACTATGAAGGTTGGCTTTGCGATATGATGACGGGAATTTACGCACATTTCAACCGTAAAATCCCAAGCTCCATACTCATCATTGCCACTAAAAAAATAGAATGCACTTATAAGCTTATCATCAGCTTCAAGGTGCGGAAGTAAAATTCATATGACATATGATCGACCATTCGACGGAACGGGAATTTCACACGCGTCCATATTGCCGTGATATCGGGTTTGAGAAACTTATTATCGCTAATTCGATAATAAGCAGCACATGTATTGCTCACAGCTTATAAGTAACAGCCTATGCAAAAACTGATCATACAGGGCGGCGAGCCTCTTTTCGGAGAAGTCCGCATTTCCGGTGCAAAAAACGCTGCCTTGCCAATTCTATGCGCTTCTTTGCTTACGGGTGAAACCCTCACGATAGAGAACGTGCCGCATCTGAACGACGTGACGACCATGCTGGGTCTTCTTGAACAGATGGGCATCGGCGTCGCAGCGAACGACGACAGAACAGAACTGACCGCCGCGCAACTTTCTCATCTGGTTGCACCTTATGAGATGGTAAAAACCATGCGTGCCGCAATTCTGGTGCTGGGCCCGATGCTGGCACGCGCAGGTGCGGCATGCGTATCGCTACCGGGTGGTTGTGCTATCGGCTTACGGCCTGTCGATCAACATATCAAAGGGTTGCAGGCGATGGGTGCGGAGATTTATGTCGAGCATGGCTATATTCATGCAAAGGCAAAACGCCTTAACGGTGCGCACATCGTCATGGATATCGTCACTGTCACCGGCACCGAAAACCTGATGATGGCGGCAACCCTGGCTGATGGGACGACCGTACTCGAAAACGCAGCGCGAGAGCCGGAAGTAACGGATCTGGCCAACTGTCTTATCGCGATGGGTGCGAAAATTCATGGCGTGGGCACCGATATCATCACGATCGAGGGCGTGGAGACCTTGCATGGCGCAACCTATCGCGTCATGGCCGATCGCATCGAGACCGGTACGTTCCTGGTCGCCGCTGCTGCCAGCGGTGGCGAGATACATCTCAGGCATACCCGCTCCGGCACGCTCGATGCGGTACTCGACAAGCTGATGGAATCGGGTGCGGCGATTGAATCCGGGGAAGACTGGATATATCTGAAAATGAATAATCCATTGAAGTCCGTAAATCTGCGAACCGCGCCTTATCCAGCTTTTCCCACCGATATGCAGGCACAATTCATGGTGCTGAACAGTGTCGCCACGGGTACTGCAATCATTACCGAAACCATATTCGAAAATCGCTTCATGCACGTACAGGAATTAAAACGCATGAATGCCGATATCAAGGTCGAGGGCAACACTGCGGTAGTATGTGGCGTGGCCCGTCTCGATGGTGCCAACGTCATGGCCACTGATCTTCGCGCCTCCGCCAGCCTGGTGCTGGCAGGGCTGATCGCCAGGGGTGAAACCATCATTGATCGCATCTATCATCTCGATCGCGGCTATGAGCGCATCGAGGACAAGCTATCCCGGTTGGGGGCGAAAATCAGGCGAGCAAACTAGCGGTCCAGTTATCCTAAATCCGGTAGTTGGACGGGGAGAAGTGTACGGTTTTTGGGGTGCAGGGCAAGGCGCAACGACGCGGAATGGTCGTTCCATTCCAAGGAGTTGCAACGCAGCCATGTGCCGCAAAAACTGTGCAATTCACCCCGTAGCGGCCTCACCCGGAAGGTGAGCGTCAAATAATATAAAATATTGTTATTAATCATGACGCTGATCTATTAAATGAGCGGTCAACTACCGGATTTAGGATTATTCTATTGGACGAAAAAGTGGCGAAATATGGACCGGCCAGACGCTTTTGCAAGCCTGCTGCGCACTTCAGGGCAATGTCATGGCAAGACGAAAACCCAGGTAGCGCATGCGTTTGTTCGTATCGAACCAGTTGCGGGTGATGGCCCGCATATCCTGGGGCCTGTGATTCCACGAGCCGCCAAAAAACATACGCTTTGCGCAATTTCCTTGCCAGCAGGTATCCGTCCATTGCCAGACATTTCCCATCATGTCGTATATCCCGAAGGCATTGGGCTTGAAACTGCCTACCGGCGCGGTTTTTCTGTTATCCCACTCGCTTCCGCAGCCATCGCAGTTGGCATTAT
>JBDSOQ010000085.1:0-5998 GCA_039914755.1 Nitrosospira sp.
GACTTGCGTATAGACGGCGGTTACAGTTGGTTCTGGCTTGCCAGCAGTACGGATCGCTTTAACAATCTCCTTGATGGCAATACGAGCGCGCGTCCCAACCCCGGTTTTAATCGGGATATTACCGGAAAAAGCGGTGATTTCATTGGCCACTCCTTTGATGTCCGTGCACGCTACAAGATTGCGAAACATATCAGCACAACTGTGGGTTACTCACACTTTACAAGCGGCGAGTTCACGCGTAACAGGCAGATAGCGGCCCTTGGCAAAAGTCCCGGCAGTTCCGATTTTTTTTATGTTGAAGTGGTAGTCAGTGCTTTTTAAGCTTTTTAACCAAATTTTCGGCTTATCCCCACTAACTCATTAGAGGAAATTATGAAATTCAAACCATGGCTGACAACGGGTCTGTTGATTGGAGGTCTCCTGGCTGGCGGGAGCGCGTCGGCGGACAGAACGCTGTTGAATGTTTCCTATGATCCAACGCGTGAGCTTTATCAGGAGTTCAACGCGACATTCGTGAAGCACTGGGAGACAAAAACCGGGGAAAAGATTGCCATCAAGCAGTCTCACGGCGGCTCCGGCAAGCAGGCACGGTCCGTCATCGACGGCCTTGATGCCGATGTGGTGACACTGGCGCTGGCTAATGATATCAACGAAATTGCAGAGAAGGCGAAGCTGATTCCAGGAGACTGGCAGAAGCGTTTGCCACATAACAGCACGCCCTACACATCGACCATCGTGCTGCTGGTGCGCAAAGGCAATCCCAAGAATATCAAGGACTGGAACGACCTGGCCAGGCCCGGTATCTCGGTAATTACCCCTAACCCCAAAACTTCGGGGGGCGCGCGCTGGAATTATCTGGCGGCCTGGGAGTATGGAAAGCGGAGTTATGGTAATGACGCCAAGGCAAAGGAGTTTGTGGCCAGGATTTACAGGAATGTTCCCGTGCTGGATTCCGGTGCACGAGGTTCTACCACGACTTTCGTGGAACGGGGTATTGGTGATGTCTTCATCTCGTGGGAAAACGAGGCCTTCCTGGCCATCAAGGAGCTTGGCGTCGGTAAATTCGAGATTGTCGCACCCTCGATCAGCATCCTGGCGGAACCGCCGGTCACAGTGATAGACAAGGTCGTCGACAGGAAGGGCACGCGCGATATCGCGGAAGCGTATCTCAAGTATCTCTACTCGGAACAAGGCCAGGAAATCGCCGCAAAAAACTTCTACCGGCCCACCGATTCGAAGGTTGCGGCGAAATATGCAGATCGATTCCCTGCCATCAAGCTGTTCAAGATCGATGACACGTTTGGCGGTTGGAAGAATGCGCATAAGCTGCATTTTGCCGATGGGGGCACGTTCGATCAGATTTATCAGCAATGAAAACTTCGGCTGAAAACTTCGGCTCCTGGGAAGTAAATCATATATCGGAGACTGGCATGACAGCATTGATCATCGGTGGAGATTACATCGAAACATTAAAACGGGAACTCCTCGCGCACGGCTTGCGGCATGTCGAACACTGGGATGGCCGGCAGCCCAGAGTTACCCGGCGCGCGATTCATGTTAGTGCCAGGCTGGTGGTGATACTGCACGATTATGTCAGCCATGGCGTGTCGAACGCTTTGAAGCAGCAGGCATATAGAAAAGGCATACCGCTGGTGTTCTGCCGCAGCTCGACGCATGACCTGCGCGGAAAACTGGCGAGACTCGAATTGGCGGAGGGTCCCTGTCGCGGCCGCTACGCAATCGGGTCCGGGTTCACGAGTGGATCGATACGCTGGCATCCCGGCAGCTTTACCGGACCGGACCAGTTGAATGCCTGAAGAAGGGGAGATGTGTGAATATGGAAGCGACGAATACACGTTATGAATTCGAGCAAGTCCAGGTAGTTACCGATCATCTTTTACAGCGTGCGGAAGATGGCTGGGTAGTTGGCTATTTTTTAAACAATCAGCTATCCAGCGTCTTTCAGCCGGTATTCAATGCAAGTGAACGCCGTGTGGCGGGGCATTCTGCTTACATCCGTTCCAGGCCGGACCTCGATGCTGTGTTGTCGCCCTGGGGAGTCTTCGCCCTGGCTTCCGAGGACGCTTTACTGGTCAGCGTGGATCGCCTCTGCCGTACGCTGCATGCGATCAATTATTTCAAGGTTGCCTCCGGGCAGGGCAGTCTTTTCGTCAGCGTGCAGCCTCGCCTTCTGGAGAGCGTCAAGGACGACCACGGACTGGCGTTTGAGAACATACTGAATCTCATCGGAATCGGAACCTCGCGGGTGGTGATCGAGATTCCGAGCGAAGTGAATCGCGACTTGAGGTTGCTCAGGCGCGTAATCGGAAACTATCGATCGCGTGGTTATCGCATCGCGGTGAATCACAGCAGCGCAAATGACGGCGACATGGCGGAGCTGGGAAGCCTGTATCCGGACGTCGTAAGGCTGAATGCTTCCACCCTGCTGCAGCATGATGGAACAGATACGCTGCTGGACACAGCCCATCGCCTGGGGGCTGCCATCCTGGTAAGAGATATCGAAACCAGGCAGCAGGCGATTGCCGCGGTTCGCTCAGGTGCCGATCTATTGCAAGGTCGTTTCCTCGGGGAACCGGCCTGCACGGTCGAAGTGGATGAACCAGACGCCGCTGCGAATGTGCACCAACCCGCAGGCGGCCGATCGATGAATCCAGATATAAATTTCAGCTGACCGGAGTGCGAGATTGAGTACGTTCAAACGACATAGCGTTCTGCCGGGGTTCAACCTGGCACTTGGATTCACCCTGGTTTATCTGAGCCTGATCGTGCTTATCCCCCTGTCGGCTGCATTCGTCCGTACGTCTGCGCTCACATGGCCGGAATTCTGGGCCATGGTGACGACTCCGCGGGTAATGGCATCGTACCGATTGACGTTCGGCGCTTCATTTGCAGCTGCGCTGGTCAATGCTGTATTCGGTCTTCTGGTGGCGTGGATACTGGTACGCTATCGCTTTCCGGGCAAGAAACTGATGGATGCGTTGGTAGACCTTCCGTTTGCGTTGCCGACCGCGGTGGCGGGCATTGTGCTGACTGCACTCTACTCGGGAAATGGCTGGATCGGCCAGTATTTCGAACCGCTTGGGATCAAGATCGCTTTTACGCCAATCGGTATTTTCATCGCGCTGACTTTCATCGGTTTGCCTTTCGTCGTAAGAACGGTACAGCCGGTACTCGAAGACATCGAATGGGAATTGGAGGAAGCAGCCGCTACGCTGGGTGCATCCCGGCTGCAAACTTTCGTGAAAGTCATTTTTCCCACGATTTTTCCTGCCCTGACAACCGGCTTTGCGCTCGCTTTCGCCCGCGCCATCGGTGAATACGGTTCGGTAATTTTTATTGCCGGCAATATGCCGATGATATCCGAGATCACACCTCTCCTGATCGTTACCAAGCTTGAGCAATACGACTATGCGGGCGCCACGGCGTTGGCGGTAGTCATGCTCGTAATTTCGTTTTTGATGCTGCTGATCATCAATCTGCTGCAATGGTGGAGCCGGCGCCGGAGCGCCGCCATATGAGGATGCGCCGATGAGTACAACTGTTCTTCCAATACCCGCCGGCAAGCGTCGGGTGGTCACGGACGAGCCTGGCTGGGTACGCCGGCTCTTGATTGGGCTGGCGCTCGCCTTCCTGGCGCTGTTCCTCTTCATACCCCTCATCCTGGTGTTCTACGAGGCGCTGAAAAAAGGCGTGGATGTCTATGTTGCCGCCATCACCGAACCTGATGCAGTAGCGGCGATCGAACTTACCCTGACTGCGGCGGCGATCGCAGTGCCGCTCAACCTGATATTCGGCGTAGCGGCCGCTTGGGCTATTGCCAAGTTCGAGTTCCGTGGCAAGAGCCTGCTGATAACGCTTATCGATTTGCCCTTCTCGGTTTCGCCAGTGGTGGCGGGACTGATCTATGTGCTTATCTTCGGCCTGCAGGGATGGCTGGGACCCTGGCTGGCCGAAAACGACATCAAGATAATTTTTGCGATGCCCGGCATCGTCCTCGCCACTATCTTCGTGACCGTTCCCTTTATCGCCCGTGAGCTGATCCCATTGATGCAGGCACAGGGTACCGAAGAGGAGGAGGCGGCGGTGGTACTGGGCGCCAGCGGCTGGCAGATATTCTTCCGCGTTACGCTCCCGAACATCAAGTGGGGCCTGTTGTATGGCACCATCCTCTGCAATGCCCGGGCAATGGGCGAATTTGGCGCGGTATCCGTGGTATCCGGCCACATTCGCGGCAGTACCAATACCTTGCCGCTTCACGTCGAGATCCTCTACAACGAATACAACTTCGCTGCTGCCTTTGCGGTAGCGTCACTGCTGGCGTTGCTCGCATTGGTGACGCTCGGGCTGAAGGTGTTCGTTGAATCCAGAAACAAGCAGCAGATGGAGAATGCCAATGAGCATCGAAGTACGTAACCTTTCCAAGCAATTTGGAAATTTTGCTGCATTGCGAGACGTCAGCCTTGAGGTCCGCACGGGTGAATTGCTTGCATTGCTCGGACCGTCTGGCTCTGGAAAGACAACATTACTGCGTGTCATTGCCGGGCTGGAGGCTGCCGATGCCGGCCATGTGCTGTTCCAGGGCGAAGACGCAACCGGACAGCATGTGCGCGACCGCCAGGTAGGTTTCGTATTTCAGCACTATGCGCTGTTCCGGAATATGACCATCTTCGAGAATGTCGCATTCGGCTTGCGCGTCCGTGCTAAAAACGTTCGCCCGACCAACACGGAGATCACCGACCGGGTGCATAATTTGCTGAAGCTGGTGCAACTCGACTGGCTGGCCGACCGCCACCCGCACCAGCTTTCGGGGGGCCAGCGCCAGCGCGTCGCGCTTGCGCGTGCGCTGGCGGTAGAACCCAAAGTGTTATTATTGGACGAGCCTTTTGGAGCACTCGACGCCAAGGTACGGAAAGAACTCCGCGCCTGGTTGCGAAGGCTGCACGACGAAATGCATATCACCAGCGTGTTCGTTACGCATGATCAGGAGGAAGCGCTGGAAGTGGCTGACCGGGTGGTGGTCATGAATGAGGGCCGCATCGAGCAGATCGGCACGCCGGATGAGGTGTATGAGCAGCCGGCAAGTCCATTTGTGTACGAATTTCTAGGCAAGGTGAATCTGTTCCACGGCCGGTTACATAAGGGGCGCGCCTGGATAGACGGTATTGAGGTCGATGCGCCCGAGCACATCGAGGCGGAGGAACTGGCGGCGGTAGCTTACGTGCGTCCTCACGATATCCATGTGGACCAGGTGGTTAACGGCAGCGGCGCGCTCGCCGCGCGCGTATCTCACATTCTCTCGGTCGGCCCGGTAGTGCGTCTTGAGCTGATCCGCGACGGCGACACCAGCAGGGAACTGATCCAGGTCGAAATCAGCAAGGAGCGCTTTCGCGAATTACAACTAGTCCGGGGTGACCAGGTTTTCATCAAACCTTCACGCTTCGATCTATTCCCGGCTCGGATACACTGAAAAGTTTGCCAGTGTCGATTTTATTTAGTAGCAGAATAGGAGAACGAGAGTTCGTTCGGAAGCATTATCGTGGGTTCTTAAGAAGGAATATCGCCCTCATTTAGACCTTTCCGAGCCGAAAGCAAGCAAAACAAGAGCGCCAAATCGCAATCAATGCCAGCTACTCAACAACTTCCAGAATGCCCTCCATCCCGTGTTCCCTGTGGCTCTTGAAAAAGAGCAGCTTCTTGGGGCAATAGAAAGCATACTCGCCCGACGCGCTTGGGGTGAAAGTGAATATTTGGGACTCCCGGCTCAGATCTTCATCGATCGAGATATTCGCTTTGGGCGCCCTGAGTACCAAGCCATGAGGAATGATCCCCGGCTCCACGCGAACCACAAACATTACAGGCACGTTGACTTTGACGATGATGTGCTTGGGCCTGAAAAAATAGTCACCCGCCAGGATATTCACGTGTTGCACCCCATCGACGTCAACTGCTGCCCGATAAGGTTCATTGCCCGGCTGCG
>JBDSOQ010000088.1:0-10839 GCA_039914755.1 Nitrosospira sp.
CGCGGAATGCGACCGCGCAGGGCGGAGCAGTGCCTTCCGCAGGAAGGTGCGACCCCGAAGCGGGATGCGGGCGCCCCCTTGCGTGTGGAGCGCGATCGCGGCATCCCCGGCGCTGCCCCTTCTTTCCTGATCGAGGTGTCGGCGAGACCGGAAATTTGCGAGTCTGCCCGTATATCCCGCGCCCTTCATATATCCTCCTTTATATATCCTGCTCCCTTCGCATAGATCAAGTCGGGCTTTCAACTCAGAAAGGCAGGTATCGCCAA
Organism: Nitrosospira sp.; assembly: GCA_039914755.1. Classification (GTDB taxonomy): domain Bacteria; phylum Pseudomonadota; class Gammaproteobacteria; order Burkholderiales; family Nitrosomonadaceae; genus Nitrosospira. The sequence continues at coordinate 267 of JBDSOQ010000088.1, forward strand.
AATCGTAAATAATTCTTATGGGAAGCTTATTCCAGACAGCTATGACAGACAGTTCCACGCGCTCCATTTCCCCTGATGATTCAGATGGCGAATGGTGGAAAAAAACGACCGTTTATCAGATCTATCTCCGCTCCTTCTTCGACACCAATGGAGACGGTATCGGAGATATACCGGGTGTTATCGAAAAACTGGATTACCTTAAAGACCTCGGTTTCGAAACAATCTGGATTTCTCCCGTTACGCAAAGTCCGCAAAGAGATTTCGGCTACGATATCAGCGACTATTTTTCCATTTCTCCACAGTATGGCGATATGGCACTTTTTGAAAAGCTGGTGCAAGAGGTGCATCGCAGGAAAATGAAGCTCGTATTCGACCTGGTGCTGAACCACACCTCCAATGAGCATGCCTGGTTCAAGGAATCGGCAAGCTCACGCGATAACCCAAAAGCGGACTGGTATATCTGGAAAGATGGGAAAGGCAGGAATGGTATGAAGCCGCCCAACAACTGGCGCGCCATGGCCGGCAACAAAGCCTGGACCTATTACCCTGAACGGAAACAGTTCAATTACACGGCTTTTCTCCCTTTTCAGCCCGACTTGAACTACCACAATCCCGAAGTCAAGCAAGCCATGTTTGATGTCGTCCGGTTCTGGCTAAAAAAAGGGGTAGATGGCTTCCGGCTGGATATCATAAGTGCAATCTATGAAGACGTTGAACTCCGCAGTAATCCGTCCAGTTTTCGATTGACCCCGTCGGACAAATCGCTATCCATTTTTTTTCAAAATCTGAAAAACAATTTTCTCCATGAAAAAAGCTTCGAATTTGCTACCGAGTTAAGAAGCGTAGTGGACGAGTTCGATAATCCCAGGAGGGTCTTGATAGGGGAATCGCATGGGGACGAAGCGCTGATCAACCAGTTCTGCTATCACAACGGTAAAAATGGCTTGAACGCCATTTTCCTTTTCAAGGCTATTTCGACGCCGTTCAAGGCGGAAAATTACCGTCAAATGCTGTTGACATTTGAAGAGCATTTTCCCGAGCCCCTGATACCTACACTCGTCTTTGCCAATCATGACCGCACACGCATCATCAGCCGTTTGGGTGGAAGTGTAGCAAAAGCGAAATTGCTGGCGCTATTTCAATTCACATGCAGAGGCATTCCGTTCACCTATTTCGGAGATGAGATTGGCATACCCAGGGTAAGAATTCCGCTAAAACAAGGAAAAGACGCTATTGCCATTCAGCATAACTGGGTTCCGCAGTTCCTGGTGGATAAGAGCACTGAAATTCTCAATCGTGACGAGTGCCGCACGCCGATGCTATGGAACGGAAAACTGAATGCGGGTTTCTGCGCCGATTCAGCAAAGCCGTGGCTGCCGGTCGCTGAAAATTTCAAGGAAATAAATGTTGACAAGCAGATGGCGGATCCCGATTCGCTCTTTAATTTTTATAAAAAAGTGATTCACCTTCGAAACGAAACGCCTGCGTTACATGCGGGAAGCCTTGAGATTGCGCATGATTTATGCAATAAAAAAATTCTTGCATACAATCGCATTTTCGGTCGAAAAAAATATAACGTAGTATTGAATATGTCCCGGTACGCGCAAAAAAACCCGATAAACCATTCCAGAATACTGCTTTCGACACATCTTCAAAGCGATGCACATCAATTGCAGCCATTTGAAGGACGAGTGGTAATGTTAGACCAGCATCCTTAGGGGGAAAAATGGAGGCAGACGGAACGATCTCCTATTGATGCGCTTGTTCAGCTGCTTCCACCGCGTCTCCACAGCTGCATCTGAAATCGCAGCATGCTGGCGCAGCGCGAGCGGTCAACTGCCGGATTTAGGCTTATTTAGGTTTGAGGGTTTCTAAACGGCTATGATGTTGAAAGCGCCTGCGCAACATGCGTTTCTTACGGATAGGTTTGAGCAGCAACGATAAGCAGAACAATAAGGCGCTAAACAGGACAATGGCGGCGCCAGAGGCAATATTCAGGATATAACTCAGGTACATCCCGGTAACGCCCGTAACGGCCCCTATCAGAACCGAATAAATCAGCATGCGGCTGAAGCTGTCCGTCATCATTCGGGCCGTCATTGCAGGCGCAATAAGCGTGGCGGCAATCATGGTAACGCCGACTACGTTCATGGACGCGATGATCGAAAGCGTGAGGAGAATTGAAAACGCCAATTGAACAGCTCCTGTTTTGATACCGAATATGCGTGCCGCTTCGTTATCGAACGTGGAAAAGAGCAACGGCCTATACATAAAAAACATCGAGATCATGGCCGCAACGGTCACCAGTCCGATAACCACCAAATCCTGGTCGGTTATACCCAGAATATTGCCGAACAGAGCCGCCTCGAAGCTCTGATTAAAACTGCGCGACTTGCTGACAATAGCTACACCCAGGGCGAACATTGCAGTGGTGACAATCCCGATGGCGGCGTCCGGCTTGATCTTGTTATTTTTTGTGATCTGGTTGATGAATACCGCCGCAAGCAGGCCCATGGCGCCAGCACCGGCATAAAAATTAAGATTTAACGTAAACCCTACCACCGCACCGCCAAATGCGGCATGCGACAATCCATGACCTACATAACTCATGCCGCGCAGTATCACGTATACGCCAATCAAACCGCATAAGGCGCCTACCATCAGCCCAGCCAGCAGGCCGTGCCGAAAAAATTCATACTCCAGCGGTTCTAGAAGGAATAGAAGAAATTCCATTACCGGCCTTCACCCATGAGGTTTAGCGGCGTGCTGTTGGCGATCAGGAAGTATCCATTGTGCTTCACTATGACGATATCTCCACCATAGGTTTTCGTAAGGATTTCGTTGGTGAAAATATCACGTGGCTGGCCTTGCGCCACCACACCGTTGTTGAAGCAGATTACCCATGGCAGATGTGAAGCCACCGCATTGAGATCATGCGTTGTCAGCAAAATCGTGATGCCTTCGCTATTGATATCGCTTAGCAGATGCAATATTTCATGCTGGGTTTTGATATCGACACCCGAGGTGGGTTCATCCAGCACCAGAAGCTTTGGATTATTGACCAGCGCACGTCCGAGGAATGCGCGCTGGCGCTGGCCGCCGGAAATATTCACGATGTGGTGGTGTAGACAACCGTAAATGCCGAGTCTGTGGGCCAGCTCATGAATGCGCTCACGCTCTTCCTTGCTGGACCAGGGCAAGATGCGCTTGCTGGTGTAGAGGCCCATCATGATCACTTCTTCCACGGTCACGGGGAAGCTCCAATCCACGCTTCCCAACTGTGGTACATAACCAATGGTGCCCGGCTTCACGTTTCCTATGCAATCCCCGTTCAACTGCACCTTGCCCGAGTCAACGGGATGCGTTCCTAGAATGGTTTTCAGCAGCGTCGTCTTGCCGCATCCAGTGGGGCCCACAATGCCGGCAAACCGACCGGCAGGAATTTCCAGCGAAAGATTTGCAAACACCACATTGTGTTCATAGGCGGCGGTAACGCCGCCCAGCCTGACCGCAAGATTTGGCTGCGGCTCGGGGGCTGACCCGGCAATCCCAGGGATTGGCTCAGGGATTGATATTGCTTGTGTCGACATTTGCGATACAAGCAGGATCGCCGCCTAGTGCTTCAGCCATGAGGGCCATGTTATTCGCCATCATGCCTATAAAAGAATTATTGGGCGGAGCGGGCAATTCGTCGTCGGAAAGCTGATCAATGAACTTTACGCCGGTTTCACGCGCGATTTGCTCCATGATCTTGCTGGGAAAAACCTCAGAACCAAAAATGGCGGGTACCTTTTCCTTTTTTATCTGCTTGATGATACGAATGACCTCTTGCGGACCCGGCTCGGAAAAATCTGAAGGCTGAATGGCTGCAATAACTTTCATACTATAGCGAGGGGCAAAATAAGCAAACGAATCATGATAGGTGACCAGTTTGCGGTTCTTCTCCGGAATGGTGCCGACGCAACTAAAGATCGCCTTGTCCAATTTCTGGAGCTTTGCCAGATAGACCGATGTGTTCGCAAGATAATCCTCCTTATGCATCGGATCCAGCTCAATCAATTTGTCCCGGACGAGTTCCGCATAACGCATTGCCAATGCAATATTCGGCCACAGATGCGGATTGGGATGCCCATACTCGCGGGGAAAGCTGAAATCATACCGCCACTCCTCCTTTCGCAATGTGCGATTACCCAGCCGCAGGATAGGGGTTTTCGCTTTTTTCACCTTTTCCGCCAGCTTCACGGTGGGTAATTCAAGGTCCAGGCCATTTACGATGATGATATCGGCCGACTGCAATATTTTCGCATCCGTGGGAACAGGCTCAAAGGTATGCGAATCGGTTCCATCGGGAACGATGCCAATTACTTCGGTATAAGCACCGCCGACATTCTGGACAATATTTGTGATAGGAGCGACGGTGGTGACAACATTGATTCTTTTATTCGAGTTTGAGGAATGAACTGTGCCGGATGAAGCCAGAATTAGCAGGAACGATAAAAATTTGACGGCAAAACGGATCGATCCATTCATGGAAGTTCCCAATTTTTCAGGACATCGAGTGACTTGCTAGTTTAGCTTTTCATAATGGATATGAATAGTTATAAATATTTCATACACCGAGAAACAGGGGGTTGCAACACTTGACATAAAAATCGCTGCCATGATCTAATGTATGAAGATTTACAGAATATTCATACAATTCGCTCTAACTCAGCTTCAAGCATTTCCTGGCAGGGGATGGCACAAAAACAAGTAAATATTTGCGAGAGTTCGCAAATGCCTGTCACGAAACCGGGTCGACGCACTCATCCGGGCATACATTGCGTTTCACATAGCGCGCACGCTCGGGAAACATCTGTTTTAGCTAACTTCATTTCCTGCAACTTGCGATCCTGCCGGCGACATTGCCTTGGCGCGGCATGGGTATGTTGATCGCACGCTTATTCCTGTCGGCTTTACCTCTTTTTTTCAGTAACGGCAGTGCTTACGCAGAGCAGGCCGCGGATGTCGCTACCATCAAACCTGAAACCTCATCGAAACACGAGGTATCGGTAAGAATCCCCAGCATATTGCCTACTACTGTCCAGCTTGCTGACACTGTTACGCAAGACGTTGTACGTTCTGACAAGCCGGGAAACAAACCCAAGGTGGATGACGCAAGAGCAAGCAAGGAATCTGTAGTAAAACTGAAGGAGGTCGTAGTGCTGGGCAAAGAACGTGGCACCAGCCTTATCGGCGAAACCCAGTCCGCATCGCAGGGGTTTATCGGTCAAGAGCAGATTAAAAATCGTGCGCTTTCACGGGTCGGTGAAATCGTCGAGTTCATTCCCGGCATGATTGCCACCCAGCATAGTGGCGATGGTAAAGCCAATCAGTATTTCCTGCGGGGATTCAATCTTGACCATGGTACCGATTTCGCTACGTTTGTGGACGGTGTGCCGATTAATCTGCCTAGCCATGCCCACGGGCAGGGTTACATGGATCTGAACGGTCTTATTCCGGAATTGATAGACAATGTTCAATATGGAAAGGGCCCTTACTATGCGGATCAAGGGAATTTTTCCGCAGCCGGACATGCCAAGATGACAACCTTCAACTCCCTCCCCCAAGGTTTCGCCAAGTTCACGGGTGGATCATTCGGCTTTTACCGTGGGGTGGCAGCCAATTCGAATCGAATGGGGGATGGTCATCTGCTCTATGCGGTCGATGCGAATACTTATGATGGCCCCTGGGCGTTGGCCGAGCATGCCCTCAAGTTCAACGGCATGCTCAAATACAGCCTCGACAAAGGTAACTGGGGTATGAGTGTAGGCGTTAAGGCATACCATGCTGACTGGCGTGCCACCAATCAGATACCGCTGTTTGCGGTTAATGATGGCTTGATAAACCGCTTCGGCAATATAGACCCCACCGATAATGGAAAAACCGGGCGCTATACGCTTCATGGTGACTGGTGGCAAAAAGAGAAGGACTACCGCCGGGACGCATCCTTTTATCTGGTTAAATATAACCTTGATCTTACCTCCAATTTCAGTGGCTTTATCAACTCGGTCGCCGACAATATCGTACTTCCGGGAGGAATAATTCCAAGTGACCAGATGAATCAAAGGGAATCCCGCATCTATTTCGGCGGCAGGACCGAGCAAAGCTGGTTCAACAAGGTGGTCGGTTTCGATATGATTAATACGCTAGGCGTGCAGGTACGTAATGACATGAATCGCGTGCTGCTGAACAACTCGAACCGGGGAGTCGTTTATCATAATGTGAGCAGAGATCAGGTCACGGAAACCAGTATCGGCCTATATCTGCAAAACCAGACTTACTGGTTGCCCAAACTCAGGACTATTGCAGGCCTGCGTGGGGATATATTCAATTTCGACGTACATGCCTTCACCGTCCCGCAAAATTCCGGCAACAAGACCGACGGGTTGTTCAGCCCCAAGCTGAGCGTTATTCTCGGCCCCTGGTACGACTCCGAAATTTACCTTAATGCTGGCGAAGGCTACCATTCCAACGACGCCCGTGGCGTAACCGCGACTGTAAATACCAATCAGATAGGCAACAATAATTTTGCGCCTCAATTGGCCGCCAATGGGCTGGTGCGGGCCAGGGGTGCGGAAGTCGGTTTCCGTACTGAGGCCATCAAAGGATTGAAATCCATCCTGGCAATCTGGTATTTGCATTCGGCCTCGGAACTGGTATTTAGCGGCGATGCGGGCACCACGGAAATGAGCGGCGCAAGCACCCGCTACGGTATTGAGTGGGCCAATTTCTATAAACCCGTTAATTGGCTGACCCTGGATGCCGATTTTTCGCTTACTCATGCACGCTATGACCAGGCTCAGCTAAATCAGGCCAGCGATCCTGCAAATCAGGCATATGGATTTCACATTCCTAATGCAGTAGGGCGTACGATCAGCGCGGGTGCAACCCTGAATTTACCTTATAATTTCTTTACTACCCTTCGGGTGCGCCATTTTGGCAATGTGACGGTAGATACAAACAATCCCGTTGCCCCCTATAGCACAACTATCGTCAATCTCTCGACAGGGTATGAGATGCGTAGAAAATTTAAAATCCAGCTTGATGTATTGAATTTACTTAACGCCAAAAACTACGATATCGCTTACTATTATGGCTACCAGACGAGCCCGGTGTCCACAGCGAAAGACGGTATTGTGTTCCACCCTATTGAATCGCGTATGTTCCGCGTCAGCTTGATGTATCAATTTTAAACTCGGATAATTCATTAGGACGCGAGCTGATGGCGAGGCAGGTTGCGAGACAGTTTTTCCGGTTGAGAGAAGACCATAGCTTGGTCTATGGACGCCGCGCAGGTAGCGAAAATGGCGGCAAAAATGGCCGAAAACTGACGGCCAGCACTCGCATAGGCTCGCAGAACCGCGTAATGAATTATCCGGGTTAAAGTTATCGTCTCTTTCTTGAGTAAGGAATATGGAACGACTCACCATATCGCTGGATAACCAGCTCTCCGAACAGTTTGACGAATTCATACGCGCGCGCGGCTATACCAATCGCTCGGAGGCGATGCGCGACCTGATACGTGACCAGTTGGAGACCGCTCGGCTGGAAAAAGGAGGTGGAGGCCATTGCGTCGCCACGCTCAGCTATATTTACGATCACCACGAAAGCGACCTTGCCAGCCGTGTTACCTCGATACAGCACGATCATCACGACCTTACATTGTCCAGCATGCATGTGCACATGGATCATGATAACTGTCTCGAAGTGGTCATCCTGCGTGGCACGATCCAGAGCGTTAAAGATTTTGCCAACCTTGTCATGGCTACGCGCGGCGTTCGGCACGGCAAGCTGCACATGGTGCCGGTCGAAATCAAACATGAGAGGCATTCACACGCTTCCGCGCCGCATACTCACAGCAATCCGCTGACCTGATCATTCGATAGGATCAGGTCGCAGTACTGGAAATACACTTGTAATATATCGCGGTCATGTGTGACGAGAAAAACGCCAACCTTCATCAGGATTCAAGCAAACGCTTGTTTCTGAAACGGGTCGCAGCCTCTGCTCTCGGTGCGGGTATTGCCGGCGCAACTGGAAGAGCGGCTTTTGCTGCAAAAGTCAAAATGCCGCCCTTGCCCGAAAACGTGATGACGCCCGATGCGGCATTGGATCGATTAATGGTGGGCAATGCACGTTATGTAGCCGGGCAGTCCACGCCTTTGAATTTCAGCAATGATCGGGCAGCCTTGGTCAGTGGGCAGAATCCCTATGCCAGCATTTTAAGTTGCTCTGATTCGAGGATTGGTCCGGAGTTCTGTTTTGATGAGCAACGCGGCGATCTGTTCGTGGCTCGGGTGGCCGGTAATTATTTAACCACGGATTTTGTGGCGACTCTCGAGTATGCGGCAGCTGTATTGCATACGCCGCTGATTATGGTGCTCGGCCACGAAAGCTGTGGCGCTGTCCGGGCAGCCATTGATTCCGTTGACAACCACACGCAGTTTCCCGGGCATATCCAATCCATGGCAAGTGCACTGGGGCCAGCGGTCAGGGCGGCTAAAGGCATGCCAGGCGAGCGCTTTGAGAATGTGGTTAGAATGAACGTCATTCGCAATGTGGACAAGCTGAGAAAACAACCGCCGATTTTGAGCCGCCTGGTCGCGAAAGGGAAAGTTCTTGTAGTGGGCGGCGTATACAGCCTGAAAACGGGAGAGGTTACGCTGGTGGCCTGAACGATTTGTATGCGGGAACCTACGGTATAAAAATCAAAGTGCTTGAACCGGAAGACTCACCTGGAAATTGGCTACAAAAACGTGGGTCGGCCAGCAAGCGGATCAATCGAATCTGCTTCTGTTGATTTTCGGAATTGCATGAAAGGATTAGCGATTACGCCGAGCTATTTTCGTCCAAAAAACTGACGGCACACGCGCCACGCGAAAAATTTACACCAGAAGAAATTGAAACAAGGCTTACTCATAAACATGCATCAACTCGACGCAAATATGCTGCGCACGAAGGCTATACGCCTACATCAGAGCAACTGGAACGACGCGCGACGCGTTTCATTTGCGGACCGCTCATCGCGAGTTGTCCAATGTGTCGGCCAACCTTGGTCGAACCCGTAAAAGAAATCAGGCGCGGTATCGGATGCAAGATGAATGCATCGCCTATCTCTTTCACGTCCCCGATAACGACATTCAGAAGACCGGGCGGCAACCCCGCTTACTCATAAATCCTTGCGATCAGCAACCTGGCCGTAACAGGCGTGTCGTCCGCCGGCTTGACCACGACGCCATTGCCAAGCGCCAACGCGGACCCGATCGAACGGTGGAATAAATACATCGGAAAATTCCATGGGCTGATGACCCCGAGTATGGGCGGCCGCTTCCATTTGTTGCTGCGCCAGATTCATTTGCCATCGCTCGTTGTTCTGCTATGCTATAAATAACTTTAACGTTGATCGTCCGCGGCCGATCTATCCATTCTGAAATAACGTCCAACCTGACCGGCGTCGAACCTGGCGGAAAGGGGAACGATATGAAGATAGCACTGTTGGGAGCAACGGGTTTTGTCGGATCCGCGCTGTTGAAAGAGGCGCTCGACAGAGGGCATTCAGTCACAGCGATCATGCGCCACCCCGAGAAGCTCGAAAAACGGGATCGGCTCGTTACAAAAGCTGGGGATGTGTATGACGCAGCGCTTCTCGCGGCCCTGCTCAGCGAGCATGATGCGGTGGTCAGCGCTTTCAATCCCGGCTGGAAGAATCCAGACCTCTACAACGACCAGGTGCGCGGCACAACATCGATCATCGCGGCTATAAAGAAGGCCGGTATCCGGCGTGTCCTTTGGGTGGGAGGGGCCGGCGGCCTGGAGGTCAAGCCAGGCGTGCGCGTAGTGGATGGCCCCGGCTTTCCGGGCTGGATAAGACCGGGCTCGTTGGCAACGATTGATGCGCTGGAACGATTGCGAAAGGAGCCGCAACTCGAATGGTCCTATCTGGCCCCTTCGGCAAATATGCAGCCGGGCCAGCGCACCGGCAAATTCCGCTTGGAATGCGATCGGCTCCTGCTCGATGCCAGCGGCCAGAGCAGCATCTCGGTTGAGGATTATGCGGTCGCAATGATCAACGAACTGGAACACCCCGCGCATATTCGGCAGCGCTTCACCGTCGGGTACTGATAGCGGAGGGAAGATTCGGCGATGATCCTTGCAGACCGGGTTAGCGCAGTCTCATCCTGATTCATTTATTTGTTTGTTTATGAGCCGGAGCATACCAAGCTGTAATCAGAAACCCTCAACAACCAAGGAAAAATCATGAAAAAACCCATTGCTGCAAAGAAGCAAAACCTCAATCTCCAAAAGCGCTCCCTAGCCACCCCTACCGATCTCGAAGCGGCGGCGACCAAAGACATCGCAGGGGCCATCAACGCCATCCTAGCGGATGTGTACGCGCTTTACCTGAAACCAAGAATTTCCATTGGCACATGAGCGGGCCGCATTTCCGGGATTACCACTTGCTGCTGGATGAACAGGGCGACCAGCTTTTCGCAATGACCGATCCCATCGCCGAGCGCATCCGCAAGGTGGG
>JBDSOQ010000061.1:0-5213 GCA_039914755.1 Nitrosospira sp.
TTCGCCGCCATACAACGCCTGAATCGTGAAAACAGGATAATTGCCTATCACGACCGCTCGGATGGCGGGCTGTTTGTCACATTGTGCGAGATGGCTTTCGCCGGGCGTGTGGGCATAACGGTCAATCTGGATCAGTTGTGTTTCGATGCGGCGGCGAACGACATCGATGGCAGTGAATTGAAACCGGGAGCGCTGGGCGGAAGATTCCTGGAGCGCATCATGTCGGCGCTGTTCAACGAGGAATTGGGCGCGGTGATCCAGATAGAGACGGCACAGCGCCAGCATGTGCTGGATATTTTATCGGCGGAAGGTTTGCGCGACCTGAGCTTTATTATCGGCGGCGTCCATGGCGGGGATGAAATCCGGTTTCTGCGCAACAACAAGCCGGTATTCTCGGAGAAGCGCATCGAGTTGCATCGCGCCTGGTCGGAGACGACTTATCGGATGCAGAAGCTGCGCGATAACCCCGAGTGCGCTCAACAGGAGTACGATCGCATACTCGATGTCCGTGACCCGGGTCTGCATGCGCAGCTGAGCTTCGATGTGGACAGCGACATCGCCGCGCCTTACGTTCAAGGCGGCGCCAGACCCCGGATTGCGATTTTGCGCGAGCAGGGCGTGAACGGCCACGTCGAAATGGCCGCAGCTTTTGATCGTGCCGGCTTTGATGCGACGGACGTACACATGAGCGATATCATTGCGGGGCGCGTTTCCCTGGGTGATTACAAGGGCTTCGCCGCTTGCGGCGGCTTTTCGTATGGCGACGTGCTTGGGGCAGGGGAAGGATGGTCCAGCTCCATCCTGTTCAACGCGCGTGCCCGCGATGCGTTTGAAACTTTTTTTTCGCAGGATGACACTTTTGCGCTGGGCGTATGTAATGGCTGCCAAATGATGAGCAATCTGCATGAAATCATTCCGGGGGCTGAGCATTGGCCAAGGTTCGTGAGAAATGAATCCGAGCAATTCGAAGCACGTCTGGTCATGGTGGAGGTCCAGCGAAGTCCTTCGCTGTTTTTCGACGGCATGGCGGGGAGCCGGATGCCTGTTGTCGTTGCGCACGGTGAAGGTTGTGCCGAATTCACCAATAAGAACGAAATCTCGTTAATCTCGCCGCTGGTTACGCTGCGTTTCGTGGATAATCGCGGAATACCCACCGAGATTTATCCGCTTAATCCCAGCGGATCTTCTCAAGGTATTACCGGCGTGACGACAGCAGACGGGCGTTTCAGCATACTCATGCCTCACCCGGAGCGCGGGTTTCGCGCTGTCCAGCATTCATGGCATCCCGGTTGGCGTGAGGATGCACCATGGATGCGAATGTTCAGGAATGCGCGGAAATGGGTGGGGTGAGGCATGAGCATAGCGAGCATGTGGATGCCTGCAATGCCAGCGCTTGCTGAGCCCGATAATTTGGATATGAAAAGGAGGGTTCGATGAAGGAGTATCCCGCTTGAAAATCTTTTGGAGTGCTTTCCTTGCTCCCTTTTTCACATACGTTGGTCTCGCATTGATTGCCTCCGGCCTCTCCCTCGATATCGTGTCGGCGCAAACTAAAACCGCTGGCAAGGATAATCCGGACTGTGTGCCGGCCGGGAGCTGGACCGTGCCCGGCGAAGGGAAAATATCCGGTACCGAAGTCATCAATCGCGCTGCCAGGAGTTCAGTCGTTCTGCTGGGTGAAATGCACGACAACCCCGAGCATCATCGTTGGCAATTGCAGACGCTGGCCGCGTTGCATGCATTGCGGCCGGACATGGTGATCGGATTTGAAATGTTTCCGAGGCGCGTACAGAAGGCACTGGACCAATGGGTAGCGGGCGAGCTTACCGAATCGCAGTTTCTGGCTGCCTCGGATTGGAATGCCGTCTGGAGCACGGACGCGAATCTCTACCTGCCATTGTTCCGTTTTGCGCGCATGAACCGGATACCGATGCTGGCTCTCAATATCGATACGCGTTTGAGAAAATCGGTTTCGACACACGGTTTCTCCGGCGTACCGGAGAATGAACGCGAAGGCGTGATGGCCCCCGCCGCACCGAGCACGGCTTATCTCGACTATCTGCTGCCGATTTACAGCGAGCACGAGCGTGGCGGCAAGAAGAACGGCGAGGCCAGTCGTGATAATCCGAATTTCCGGCGCTTTGTCGAGAGCCAGCAACTGTGGGACCGGGCCATGGCTCAAGCGTTGAATTCAGCGGTGGGTCGCACAGAGCGTCCTCTTGTCATCGGCATCATGGGTTCGGGGCATATCAAATACGGTTATGGCGTTCCCCACCAGTTGAAAGACCTGGGGGTGACCGACGTCGGCACGCTGCTCCCCTGGAATAGCGGTACCGCTTGCGGACAAATTACCGCGGGGCTGGCCGATGCGGTATTCGGTGTTGCCTTGCCATCGGTGGTGTCGCATGAGCGTCCACGGCAGCGCCTTGGTATCCGCTTTGAAATGGCACAGGATGGCGGCGCGCGCGTACTGCAGGTAGAGAAGGGAAGTATTGCCGAGGCGGCCGGTATTCGCGACAGCGACGTGATCAGGGAAGCCGCCGGGGTGCCGGTCAAGCAAATGGACGATATTGTCGAAATAGTCAAACGACAGGCCCCGGGAACGTGGCTGCCGCTCAAATTGAAGCGCGGCGGGGATACAATCGAGATTGTCGCCAAGTTTCCGGCGATGCTGAAGGGAGGCGAATGATAAGGTTGATGACAGGGCGGCATAGTTTGAATATCCATGGAAGCATCGTCTGTTTCCTGTTTTCGATTCTGTCGGCACTTATTTCAAATAGCGCATCGGCCGCATCCGCCACATCCCCCGAGGCGGCCGATGCCGTTGAGGTCACCTATGAAATTGACGTTCGAATAGATCCGGTGGCGCACAGTATCGAGGGCCGCAGCGTCATCATGGCGAATTCGTCGGAAGAACTGACTCTCGTGCTGGGCCGTCGTTTCGGCGTGTTGAGTGCGCAGGTCAATGGCACATCGCTGGGGCCGGCTGCCAGCATGGGAAAAGTCCGGGCCTGGCGGGTTTTCAACGAAAAGGGCCTGCCGCGCCGTATCGAGGTTCGTTGGCGCGGTGAATTGACGCCGCTCGATACTTCGCTCGATCATGCTCAGACGCTGGGACGGGACGAGCCGGCAAGCGGTGAGGCCGGAACCTTCCTGCCTGATTCAAGCGGTTGGTATCCGTACATTGCGGGAAAGCTCGCCAGCTATCGCGTCAGCATCGAACTTCCTCCCGGGCAACGGGCGATTGTTCCAGGCCGCCTGGTGGAAGAGTCCGAATCGGCTGACGGATACCGTGCACATTTTGAGTTTCCGGCACCGACCGGCGGTATCGACCTCATGGCCGGCCCCTATAGCGTCGAAACACGTACGATGCACGGTGCCGGCGGCAAGCCCATCCAGTTGCGAACCTACTTCCACCCGCAGATCGCAGACCTAGCACCCGGATATCTCGATTCGGTGCAGGGCTATATCGATCTCTACGAATCCTGGATCGGCGAGTATCCATTTACCGAATTCAGCGTCGTCTCCAGCCCTACGCCGACCGGCTTCGGCATGCCGACGCTCACCTATCTTGGGACGGAGGTGCTGCGGCTTCCGTTCATTCGTTACACGTCGCTGGGCCACGAGGTGTTGCATAACTGGTGGGGAAACGGCGTATATACCGACTACGCACACGGCAACTGGTCAGAGGGACTGACCACCTTCATGGCGGATTACGCGTATAAAGAGCGCGAAAATCCCGAAGCTGCGCTGGACATGCGGCGCGGGTGGCTGCGCGATTTTGCCGCGCTGTCATCCGGGCAGGACGCGCCGCTCAGCACATTCACCTCGCGTACGCATGGGGCGACCCAGATAGTTGGCTACAACAAATCGGCAATGGTCTTCCTCATGCTGCGCGATATGCTCGGGCGCGAAACTTTCGATCGTGCTCTCCAGGGATTCTGGCAGGAGCAACGCTTCCGCATCGCATCATGGATGGATTTGCAGCGCGCGTTCGAGGCAGCATCGGGGAAGGATCTGAGTGTTTTCTTCGACCAGTGGCTCACCCGTGGAGGGGCGCCGGTCATACGCATTGCAGAAGCGGCACGCGCAAAGCCGGGCCCGGCGGCTTCCGCGCATCATCGTGTCAAGGTGACGCTTGAGCAAGCGGAACCCGCATACAGATTAAGTGTACCTGTCGCGGTCCGTACCGCCGGGGGCGAGGAATTTCACACGCTTGACCTTGAGAAAACGCGTCAGGTATTCACGCTTGACGTTAGCGCCAAACCGCTGCAGGTGACGCTCGATCCGGATTTACGGTTGTTCCGGCGCTTGATGCCCGATGAGGCGCCGCCGATCCTGCGGCAGGTGATGGTGGACCGGACAGCCGCCACCATTCTGCTTCCCGAAAGCGGAGATGCACACAGCACTGCCGGAACGCTGGCGGAAAAACTTCAACACCGCACCCCAACACTGGTTTCGGGTACGGAGACGCCCCCAGCGGTGCCGGTGCTGGTGATCGGTCTCGAGGAGCAGGTGGATGCCTGGCTTGCAAGACATCGATTGCCTACACGACCTGACATCGTGCGCGGTAAAGGCTCGGCGCAAGCCTGGACGGTGAGCCGTCCCGATGGCGTGACACTCGCGGTGATATCCGCGCGGGACATCGCCTCTCTCGCTGCGCTAACGCGGCCGCTACCGCACTATGGTCGCCAGAGCTATGTAATATTCAACGGTTCGAAGGTGATTGGACGCGGTGCATGGCCAACACGTGCGCCGATGGTAAAGCTCGACTAATAGCCGCTATACGCCATACGTCATTTCCGGCCGTGCGGTGCTGTACCGCGCCGGGAAACCTGCGCCGCAAACGGCGGATTCAGCGATTCGCATCATGTTCCCGCATTCGCTCCCGCTCCCTTCCAATGCGAAGTCTTCAATTGAAACTGTAATATAGTCGAGAAAGAAAACAGCCATCGCAATGATGCGGCTAGCCACAAAGGCAAGTATTCATCCGCGAGCATGGATGTTTCAGTGAAACTTGACTATTATTTCTTCATACACCTACTATTCATGGAGAGGATATGAATGCCGATTATAAAGGATACAGCATTGTCGCCGGTGCGGACCACGACGATACGACAAGTCTCTGGAATGGCCGCTACAGGATTCTCGATGACAAAGGAATCGTTGTTTATGAAAGCTTTGTCGAACCTTTGTCTGATCAGGATCAGGCG
>JBDSOQ010000121.1:0-8326 GCA_039914755.1 Nitrosospira sp.
TCATCCTTCGCAACTCTACGAGTTTGCATTGGAGGGGCTGGCTTTTTTTGCGCTGGTATGGATTTATTCAGCGAAACCGAGGCCGGTCGCAGCCGTGTCCGGCATGTTTCTTATCGGTTACGGCGTATTTCGTTCGGCCGCCGAATTTTTCCGCGAACCGGAGGATGGCTTCATGGGGGTAATGACGCTCGGTATCAGCATGGGTCAATGGCTATCGCTGCCGATGGTTGTCGCAGGAATAATCATGATTGTTTGGGCCTATCGCACTCAGGCCATCCTGCCGCAGAGGCCTGCGCGGTCCGATAAACCGGCCAAGCCCGTTACGGCGGGGAAGCGGAATCGAAACTAGGAAAAAAATTTCTTATGTCCTTGCGCCATTCCTACACGATTATCGCCCCGCTTTACGACGCTTTTCTAGCGGCTGCGGGCACGGGCCTGCGTGCAGCAAGCCTGGCACAACTACCGCAACAGCCCCGGCAAGATGGTCTCAACATTCTGATCAGCGGTATTGGGACGGGCCTCGACTTGCCCTATCTTCCCCCAGGTCATACTTATACCGGTCTGGATCTTACCGCCGCCATGCTGGAACGCGCGAAACCCCGGATCTGCAAC
Source organism: Nitrosospira sp. (assembly GCA_039914755.1). Classification (GTDB taxonomy): domain Bacteria; phylum Pseudomonadota; class Gammaproteobacteria; order Burkholderiales; family Nitrosomonadaceae; genus Nitrosospira. The sequence goes on from JBDSOQ010000121.1 coordinate 613, forward strand.
CTGCATTTGAATCTCGTTCGTGGCGACAGCATGGCTCTCCCGTTTGCCGGCGCTTCCTTCGACTATGTGGTGTTGCATCTCATTCTGGCGATCGTTCCCGATGCGCGTTCCTGTTTGAGAGAGACAGCGCGCGTGCTGAAGCCGGGCGGCCACGTGCTGATACTCGACAAATTTCTCAAGCCGGGCGAAACCGCATGGCTGAGAAGAGCGCTGAATCTGCTGTCGCAGCATATCGTTACACGGCTTGATGTTATATTTGAAGAGGTGCTGGAAGACGTCCCAGGATTGAAAATGGAAACGGATGTGCCGGTGCTGGCGGGTGGCTGGTTCCGTAGTATTCGCTTGACCAAAGACCGGCCGGATGCCGAATAGAAGTACTTTTTACTCGATGACGAAGCTGTCAACCCAATACTTATCGGGAGTTCCATGCGCCGTATTGCTGCTTTTGCTGCCGCTGCTGTATTCGCTGCCACACCGGCGCAGGCGTTCGACGTGAAGAGCCCTGGACCGGACTGGACGGAGGCTTATCACACCAGCGAACTTACCATTTTCATAAAAGACGTCAATGGGGGCCGTAGAATGGTGGCAACTGGCGAGGTGGAGGCCCGGCCGGAGATTGTTTTTGATGTTCTCAGTGACTTCGAGCATTACCCGGATTTCATGCCTTATGTAAAAGAGTCACGCGTACTCAGCCGCGAGGGTAATAGCGAGCTTGTTACTTACGCGCGCGTAGCGCCGCCATTCGTAAGTGATCGTGACTATTTGCTCAAGGTCAGGATGATGCGCGGCACGACCTCAAACAGCGGCGTATTCAAGATTGAGTGGAAGGCAGTCCCCGAGGTGCAACCCGAGGTCGAGGGGGTCGTGCGTATCAAGCTTAACGAAGGCTCCTGGCTTGTGGCGCCGCTTGATGGCGGCGCACGCACACGGCTAACCTACACGCTGCTGACGAATCCCGGCGGTTTGATTCCGGACTTTGTTGCAAACATGTCGAATACGATCGCCATACCTGAGCTCTTCAAGGCTGTAGGGAAGCGTTCCGTTCAAGAAGCGAATGTAAAAGGGGAGTAAAAGAGAAATAGCAAACTGTGCCAGTCGGTGTTATGCATCATTCATCACTTCGAATGTACGCGTTGCACCGCGATCAGCTTATGCGTTCTGTTTTGCAAGAGGTATCGTTCGGATAGAATTGTTGAGGCGCCCGATATGTTTGAGCTAAAAATCCTTTTTCTTTTCCTGATTACGGCGGTTACCGAAATTATAGGCTGCTACCTGCCTTATCTCTGGCTCAATCAGGGCCAGAGTGCCTGGCTGCTGATACCCGCTGCCGCGAGCCTCGCATTATTCGCATGGCTGCTCACTCTCCACCCCACAGCTGCAGGCCGTACCTACGCCGCCTATGGAGGTGTCTATATTTTCGTTGCGATTCTCTGGCTCTGGGCTGTCGATGGCATCAGGCCAACGGCATGGGACGTGGCAGGGTCTCTGGTGGCGCTTGCGGGCATGGGCATTATCATGTTTGGGCCAAAACATGCATAATCCGATAAGGATGGATTACATCTCTTACAATTGGTTTCCTCCGATGGCCGTTACTCGGTTGAATTTGTACTACGCTTAAAACCTGCAATCTTCTTTTCAAAATTGTTTATGAGCCGGTTCCGAACAGGGCGCAAGCGGGAATCCTGAAATCTCCTCTACAACTGCCTGATGACCGTCTATGTTTTAGCGAACGATGACCAGAAGACCAAAAACATCGTATAGGAGAGAAAAAGATGATCATGAAAACAGGTGCCGCGGTATCGGTTCTTTTTCTTGTCGGCTGTTCAGCAATTTCAACGACGCCGGCAGGAAGGTCCGTTGAGCTTCTGACTGAAAAACCAACCGGCAATTGCGAGCCGCTTGGCGACGTTGTCGGTTCTCAAGGCAATTGGTTTACCGGCGACTATACATCAAACGAAAATCTGCTCATCGGCGCCCGAAACGACCTGCGCAACAAGGCATCTAAAATGGGCGGAAACTATGTTTGGGTGCAAAACTCCAGTAATACCAATGCATGGGGCAGCAAAGGCACATCAAACACCACGGTCCTGGGCGTTGTCTATCGCTGTGAGTGAGCCGGGACACGTGCGTTCAAGGCGGCTCTGTTCTTATTTCGTTTGAAATAGATGGGGTCGAGGAAAATGTCCAGCAAGGTCTATTACAACAGCGCATGTCCCGTTTGTAATGCGGGAATCAAGGATCAGCGCAAGCGTATGGAAGCGTGCGGTATCAAAGACATCCAGTGGATCGATGTACATGCTCATCCGGAAGCGGTAGAGGAGATAGGCGCGCCGCTGGAGCAGGTGCGGGAGCGGCTCCACGTCAGGGGTGCGGATGGCGAGCTCAGCGTAGGCGCCGATGCGTTTGCTCGTCTGTGGTCACAGACGCCGGGTCAGCGCTGGTTGGCCGCATTATTGCGTTTACCGGTATTCAGGCAACTTACGCAATTGGCGTACAATTTGTTTGCCCGCCTGCTGTATCGCTGGAACCGTGCAAAGAGACACTGGTAATATCCACGCCTGATCAGGCAGTTCAGGCGGGAACGTGCCGAAAACGCCAGCTTTATCTTTTTCAAATAAAGATTCATTCTTCGAAGTTCAAGCCTGGCGCAATGGCGCGGCCATTCGTTGTCAGGCATACGGAAGTGATAGAGGCCAGCGACTTCTAGAGAACCTGCATGAAGGAGGAAGAGACTTCCGTTTTACATAACGGTCCGGTCTGGAAAAAACTGGGCCCCGGGCTTGTCACCGGCGCAGCGGATGACGATCCGAGCGGAATTGCTACCTACTCGCAAGTGGGAGCCGGATTCGGCTATTCGATGCTGTGGACGACATTCTTGACTTTCCCCCTTATGGTGGGCATCCAGATTGTCAGCGCCCGCATTGGACGGGTTACCGGTAATGGTCTTGCGGCCAATATTCGCGAGCATTATTCTCCATGGGTCCTGCACAGTCTCGTCTGCTTGCTTGTGATCGCAAACACAATCAACATTGCTGCCGATATCGGCGCAATGGCTGCAGCGCTCAAGCTCCTGATCGGTGGGCCGGCGCATCTGTATGGGGTGGCGTTCGCCGTGGTGTCCCTTGTGCTTCAGGTTTTCATACCATTTCCACGATATGCGCCGATATTAAAACTGTTGACACTGTCGCTTTTTGCCTATGTCGCCACGGTTTTTGCCGTCGAGGTTCCATGGGGTGACGTCTTTCGCAGCATAATCACCCCGTCCGTCTCTTTCGAAACCGATTATGTGGTGGCGGTTGTTGCGGTGTTCGGCACTACCATCAGTCCCTATCTATTTTTCTGGCAAGCTTCGCAGGAAGTTGAGGAACAACGGGCATCAAAGGGCGAGAAGCCGCTTAAAGACGCACCGGAGCAGGCACGCGAGCACCTTCAGCGTATCAAGGTGGATACTTACATCGGGATGGGATTTTCCAATCTCATCGCATTTTTCATTATGCTGACGGCAGCGGTTACCTTGCATCAACATGGTGTCAAGGATATCCAGACGTCTGCACAGGCTGCGGAGGCGTTGCGTCCCATAGCCGGTGAATATGCATTTTTGTTATTTTCGGCGGGTATTGTGGGAACTGGACTACTTGCCGTGCCGGTTCTCGCTGGCTCGGCTGCCTATGCCGTGGCGGAATCTTTCAAGTGGCATATTGGCCTGGGCCGCAAACTTCTGGAGGCCAGGGGTTTTTACATGATCCTGGCTGTCGCAACGCTTTTAGGCGTGATGCTCAACTTTACTTCCATCGACCCAATCAAAGCGCTGTTCTGGAGTGCCGTCATCAATGGTGTTATTGCTGTGCCCATCATGGCAATAATGATGTCAATGGCGGCGAAACCGGAAATAATGGGGAAGTTTATAGTCACGTCCCGGCTTCAGATACTCGGTTGGCTTGCGACAGTTGTGATGGCGCTTGCGGTGCTTATGATGGCAGTAGTCTCATTTGCATAAAATCCTTATCTTGGGCCTACTTGTTGGTGGTTGGAGAGTTGGCCTGTATCGGTTCTCAAGTTTATCAGTCCAGTGGCAGCTGATGCTTCTATCCCCAAGTCATGCATGGCATATCATGAGGAGCGGCGCGAAGGGTATATTCTCAAATAAAGGGTAACGCCTCTACCTGCGCTCAAATCTCGACTTGCGTCCCCAGCTCAATTACACGGTTAGGGGGGATTTGATAGTAATCGGCTGCGCCACGAGCAATACGCGACATACCGATAAAGAGATGTTCCCGCCATCGGGCCATTCCCGCCCCTGGACTTGAGAGAATGGTTTGGCGTGCGATAAAAAACGATGTGGCCAGTATCTCGAACTCCAGGCCATATTGCTTGCATAGCGCCAATGCTTGGGGAACGTGCGGCTCATCTTTAAAACCGTATTGAATGATGATCTGGTAACACTGATTCCCAAGTTCTTCCATTTGTATCCGTTCGGATATGGGTACCCAGGGAACGTCAACCATACGCACCGTCAGAAACACGACACGTTCATGCAATACCTTGTTATGTGCCAAATTATGCAGCAGTGCGTGGGGGACGCCATCGATATCCCCATGCAGGAAGATCGCGGTACCAGGCACGCGCATCGGTGGCGTTTTGAAGAGCGACCGCAAAAAATCCTTGAGGGGGATGGCATGTTTGTTCAGATTCTCGAAAACCAGTTGGCGTCCCTGCTTCCAGGTCAGCATGATGGTGAACAGGAAAAGTCCCAACAATAACGGGAACCATCCGCCATGCAATATTTTGAGCGTGTTGGCGGAGAAAAATGCGACATCGATCACCAGAAAGAAACCGGTGCCAAACATGGTTAAAGCAAGGTTATATTTCCAGCGGTAGCGCACGACAACGAAGGTCAATATCGTCGTCACGAGCATGGTTGCTGTGACGGCAATTCCGTACGCTGCGGCCAGGTTGGACGATGAGCCGAACCCTATCACGGCGATCAATACGGCTGTCAGTTGCAGCCAGTTAACCAGCGGGATGTAGATTTGGCCGATCTGCATGGCCGACGTGTGCACGATCTTCATCCGGGGCAGGAAACCAAGTGCTATGGCTTGCTTGGTCATCGAGAAGGTGCCTGAAATCGTGGCTTGGGAAGCAATGACGGTTGCGATGGTCGATAAGATGACCAAAGGATAGGTGCTCCAGGCACCCAATTGGTGAAAAAAGGGGTTGCTCACGGCATCCGGATTGGACAGCAATAATCCGCCCTGCCCCAGATAATTGAGTGCCAGCGCCGGAAATACGATGGAAAACCACGCCAGCCGTATAGGCCCGGCACCGAAGTGGCCCATATCCGCATACAAGGCCTCCGCGCCGGTAAAGGCCAGCACTACCGCACCCAGGGCGATAAAGGCGATTAAGCGATTGTCATTCAGAAATATGATTGCGTGCCACGGATTGAGGGCGACCAGGACTTCCGGCGCCTGAATGATGTTGACAATGCCCATGATGGCCAGCGTAAAAAACCAGACGAGCATGATCGGACCGAACCAACTGCCTATGCCGGCGGTACCTCTGGATTGCAGCGCATACAGCCCTACCAGGATGGCGACAGTGAGCGGCACGACATAGGGTTTCAGCACGGGCGTGGCGACTTCCAGACCCTCGATGGCGGAGAGTACCGAAATTGCCGGCGTAATGACGCCGTCACCATAAAACAATGCCGCGCCAAACAAGCCTATCACTGTCACCGGGAAATACCAGCGCGACGCCTTGCTCACTGAAGATAGCGCCAGAGCCATCAGCGCCATGATGCCGCCTTCTCCCCGATTATCCGCGCGCAGGATGAGGGTGACGTACTTGAGGGATACGACGAGGATGAGGCCCCAGACAATCAGCGAGACGACACCTAATAAATTGGGGGCATTGAGAACAAGACCATGTTTTTCCGAAAATACCTCTTTCATGGTGTAGAGGGGGCTTGTACCGATATCGCCATAAACAATCCCCACTGCCGTCACGGCCAATGCGGCGAGACCGCTTCTCTTATGTTGCGATGTCAACGAAGCACTCACAGATTCTGTCGCGTCAATATTCAATGGAAATGTGTGGGGTTATGCTCGGTCAACGCCTCATGCCCTGCGGCGTCCAATAACATCGATAGCATATGCCTCGTAAGGGCGGTCATTTCCCCCCGATCGGGTGGCAAATGAGTAGGTTGGCGCAAACTTTTCCCTTCAAGAAAGGTGGTGCCGGAGCGAATTTATTTCGATCCGCAGGCGCCGAAGCAATCAGGCAATCAATCTGATGCACTGCGGGTTGAACCTGGGAATTAAAGATATTTGGATCAGAACCGTACTATCCCGGTTAATGAACCAGCCTTTGAGCATGGCAAACCCATGTGATGCAAGTTCCAACATCGGCAATCAGGAACTCACTATGCCAGACATTCACTTCCAAATTGAAGCTAAGTTAAACCCAGATAATTCATTAGGACGCGAGATGATGGCGAGGCAGGTTGCGAGGCAGTTTTGCCGGTTGAGAGAAGTCCATAGCCTGGTCTATGGACGCCGCGCAGGTAGCAAAAATGGCGGCGAAAATGGCCGCAAACTGACCGCCAGCACTCGCGTAGGCTCGCAGAACCGTCTAATGAATTATCTGGGTTGATATCTTATCAGTTTGGGCACGCGTGACCAAAGGTTGGAAGCGCGGCAGGATCGCTTGCAGAAAAAGCATGGAAATGCTTCCGTTCTGGCCGATTGTTCATGAAGAGCACTCGCTATGTGGCTAAGCGCACGGTGCCATCCAGAATTAAATGTAAATATACAAATGGGTTTAATAGCCATGGTGTGCATATACTCGGCACGTGTAGACAGGAATGGAATCATCTGCATCGCCTCACAAAAAAAGGTTATGAATGAATAGCAAAGTTCCTACACTTTTCGGAGTGAAAATACTGATCGTGGATGACGAGCCGGATGCTCTGGAGTTTACCAGGCTCATGCTGACTCTCAACCACGCCTGTGTGATTGCGGCTGGCAACGCTGCCGACGGATTGGAACAGGTACAAATACACAGGCCTGATGTCATCGTCAGTGACATTGGCATGCCCCGGGTGGATGGCTACCAGTTTATTCGCGAAGTAAGGAATCTGCCTGCGCATACCGGCGGGCAAACCCCTGCCGTTGCGCTTACCGCGTTCAATCGCGCGGAAGATAAAATAAGAGCAATCAACGCCGGTTTTCAGAAGCATCTCTCCAAGCCCTTCGAATTACGTGCCTTAATTGACGTGATTGCAAGCATGACAGGGAAAAATAAGCCTTTAAACGGATGATCTTGCATTCCTGCTTCACAACCCTGTGAAGATTCATGGTACCTATATTTTATCGATAGGGAGAGACAACATTTAAACCAAAGCGACATTCACTCATGAAACATATGAGCAGCGGAACGCTGACACGACTCCTTATGACAAACAGTGCGGCAAGTCCCAGGCGCACGAGAATCTGATAATCGGCCATGACAACCGGCCGTAACAACCGGACAAGTCAGGTGCGAGCGTTTTGGCGGTTGCCCGCTTCAATAGTAATGAAGTAAAGGTATATCTAAATTACTAATCGATATCACTTGCGTCGCACAGTGCTGGGTGTTACTTTGGTGGCACCAATATTCATAGGATGCGAGCCCATGGCCACCACATCACTAAAGCTTTCTGATGAACTCAAGCAAC
>JBDSOQ010000232.1:0-9996 GCA_039914755.1 Nitrosospira sp.
CATCCAGGATTGAATCGGAAATCTGATCAGCTACCTTGTCTGGATGACCTTCGGATACGGATTCGGAAGTAAAAAGATATTCGCTCATGTTGTCCAGCCGCTATAGTGGTAAAAGGTCTGTAGAATACCAAATTACTCGGGTATTAAGAAGATCAATGATAGTGAAACCATGTTTATTCCTGCGGAATCGTTGAACACCTTCCACACTTGCATAACGATGGCGTTGCGGGACTGGATACCGCAAAGGTACACCAGGCGCGCCAGGCACGGATACGAGTGGTTCGCCGGGGCTTGCGGAGAAATCGGGCATGGCAATGGTACCGAGGGCTTTCTCATGCGGCGCAGTACGCTTCGCTTATCGACGCTCTCCCCGACACTGCTACCCTTTACGCCTGACCGTGTGAAACTTTCCATATACACGGGCGTTACATTCGGTTCGGCGCGTCACCGATGAGAATCAAGTTTACCAAAATGCATGGCCTCGGCAATGATTTCGTTGTGATTGATGGTGTCAGTCAATCGGTTTCCCTCAGTACGGAACAATTACAGCGGCTTGCCGACCGCCATTTTGGCGTTGGCTGCGATCAGGTTCTTCTCATAGAAATTGCGGAAGGCGATGCTGATTATCGCTATCGTATATTCAATGCGGATGGGGGTGAAGTTGAGCAGTGCGGCAACGGCGCGCGCTGTTTCGCTCGCTATGTGCATGATCGCGGAATGACAAGGAAGCGCGAAATCCGCGTGGAGACGCTGGGGGGCGTGATAATTCCAAGGCTGGAGGCCGATGGAAAAGTTACTGTCAATATGGGCGCGCCGAAATTCGAACCTCGGGAAATCCCCTTCGTCGCTGAAAAACGTGCGCCGACTTATCCGCTCGATATCGACAGCAAACAACTGGAAATCAGCGTTGTGTCAATGGGCAATCCCCACGCCGTGCAATGGGTGCCGGATATAGATGATGCGCCAGTATTGACCGAAGGTGCGATGATCGAGAGTCATCCACGTTTTCCTCAGCGGGTGAACGCTGGCTATATGCAGGTTATCGACCGCCATCATATCCGGCTGCGCGTATATGAACGCGGCGCTGGCGAAACGCTAGCTTGTGGCACTGGCGCTTGTGCCGCAGTGGTAGCGGGAATTCAACGGGGCATGCTTGAGTCACCAGTGGAGGTCAGCTTTCGCGGCGGCGATTTATTTATCCGATGGGAAGGCGAAGATCAACCGGTCTGGATGACAGGTCCCGCAGTCACCGTGTTCGATGGAGAGATCGACTTATAGAATTCAGACAGGGAGAAATATGGAATCAAGTCCGGAAGAAGTCGCTCAATACCTGCGCACACATCCTGAGTTTTTTGAAGAATATGCCGATGTACTGGCGGAGATTCAGGTTCCGCATCCTCATGGCGACAGAGCCATTCCCATTAGCGAACGCCAGATCGTCGCGCTTCGGGACAAGAATCGCATCTTGCAGGATAAATTGGGCGAGTTGATCAGATTTGGTGAGGAAAACGGTGCTATTACCGAAAAAATGCACCGTCTGGCAGTGGCGCTCCTCACGTTCACTCAGCTGGCTGATTTTCTACATGGGTTGAACTTTCATTTGCGCGAAGATTTTTCCATACCTCATATGGCCCTGCGATTGTGGAACATGACTGCCGAAGGCCCCGCACTACCGGAATTCACGCCAACCGGCGCTGATATCCGCGCCCTGGCTGAAAGCCTGTCGCGCCCTTACTGCGGTTCTCACGTATTGGACGAGATCAGAGGCTGGTTCGGAGAAGATGCTGCTCGCCTGCGCTCATTTGCGATGGTGTCCCTGTCGACAGAGCAAACCATCGGTCTGCTGGTGATGAGCAGCGAGGATCCGCAGCGATTTTACCCGGAAATGGGAACGATTTACCTTGTGCAGCTAGGCGAACTGGTAAGCGCCGCATTGACACGTTTCACGCGGGCTGAAGGATAGGAAAAGCGCACTGCCATCAACATGACATCGGGTAATCGCCAGGCCGAACTTGCCTCGGCCTATCTCTTCCATCTTGCTAAAGAACGGCGTTTATCGCCGCTCACCTGTGAAAGTTACGCCCGCGATATTCGCGCCTTGCTGAACCTCGCGCAAGAAACACCTCTCGACCGATTGCAAGTTCATCACATCCGCCGGTTTGCCGCTCAACTACATGGAGAGGGATTTTCCGGCAGAAGTCTAGCCAGAATGTTATCGGCCTGGCGGGGCTTTTATAGATACCTGACGCGAGATCACGGCTATGCGTCCAACCCCTGCGACGGGATACGCGCGCCAAAATCGCCAAAAACCCTGCCGCACACCCTTTCCCCCGACGAGGCCGCGAAGCTGCTGGAGTTTCCAGCCTCCGACGATTTGATGGCATTGCGCGACAAAGCCATGTTCGAGCTGTGCTATTCATCCGGGTTACGGCTGGGAGAGCTCGCTGGCCTGAAACCCGAGGATTTGAGTCTGGACGACGGCACAGCACGAGTTATCGGCAAAGGTGGAAAAACGCGCATCGTGCCCGTCGGCAGCAAGGCGGTGCAAGCCTTGCGCGAATGGATGAAACAACGTCAGGCGCTGGCCAAACCCGGCGAAACTGCCCTATTCATGTCACGGTATGGCAAAAATATCAGCCGCCGATCAATCGATCAGCGGCTGAAAATCCAGGCGATGCGTCAAGGAATCAGCGCCAATATTCACCCTCACGTGCTACGGCACTCGTTCGCCTCGCACCTGTTACAATCCAGCGGCGATTTACGGGCTGTGCAGGAGATGCTGGGGCACGCCAGCATCAGCACTACCCAGGTTTATACCCATCTGGATTTCCAGCATTTGTCGAAGATTTACGATGCGGCCCATCCACGTGCCAGGAAGAAGGAAAAAAGTTAAATCTTCGGTAACCATACAGCTTGCGTTTTCTCTGCGGATCAGCGTTATAATCTTCGCTCAATCATCACGCGCCAATTTCCATGCTAGAACATCGCGGTACAACCATACTTTCCGCTCGACGAGGCGCCCAGGTCGCGCTCGGGGGAGATGGCCAGGTAACTTTAGGCGCCATTGTCGCCAAGGCGAGCGCGCGCAAGGTACGCAGGCTTTACCATGAAAAGATACTTGCGGGGTTTGCCGGCGGAACCGCCGATGCTTTTACCTTGTTTGAGCGGTTTGAAGGTAAGCTTGAAAGGCATCAGGGACACCTGATGCGTTCGGCGGTGGAGCTGGCGAAGGACTGGCGCACCGATCGAATTTTACGGCGGCTGGAAGCGATGCTGGTCGTCGCCGACCTGACTACTACGCTCATCATAACGGGATCGGGCGACGTGATCGAGCCCGAGTTCGGTATTGCTGCGATTGGTAGTGGCGGCGCTTACGCTCACTCCGCCGCACGTGCCCTATTGGATAACACCAGTATGACGCCGGTGGAAATCGTCAAGAAGGCGCTGGTCATCGCCGGCGACCTGTGCATTTATACCAATCAGAACCATGTTATCGAGGTACTCGAGTAAACTGAAAAACTTGTACGGTAATCGAGGAATATAACCGTGGAAGATGACATGAATTACAGGGGTAAAAATATATGTCTCTCGACGAATGAGCGCGGGACAGCATAGCCGCGCATATTGCATACTTCCACCCTGGTTCACTTTGGCTTCGTTCCCCCCCGCATTTATCACCGACCTGAAATCATGTCACAACTGACCCCGCAGGAAATCGTCCACGAACTGGACAAGCATATCATCGGCCAGGACAGCGCCAAGCGCTCCGTGGCCATCGCCCTGAGAAACCGGTGGCGCAGGCAGCAGGTAATGGATCCCCTTCGGCAGGAGATTACGCCAAAAAATATTTTAATGATCGGCCCGACCGGCGTTGGCAAGACCGAAATCGCGCGACGTCTGGCCAAACTGGCCGGTGCACCCTTCATTAAAGTGGAGGCGACGAAATTCACCGAGGTGGGGTATGTCGGGCGGGATGTCGATTCGATTATCCGCGATCTGGTGGAAGCCGCCGTCAAACAATCCCGCGAACAGGAAACGCATAAAATGCGCGCACGCGCGGAAGATCATGCGGAAGAGCGCATCCTCGACGTCCTGCTGCCTGCCGCGCGCGAGATGGGCGTACAAACGGAGGTGGGGGAGGGGGAAAACACCACTCGGCAGAAATTCCGCAAAAGATTGCGGGAAGGTGAGCTCGACGATAAGGAAATCGAAATAGAAGTGGCGGCAGCGCATACCCACATGGAAATCTTCGCTCCACCCGGAATGGAGGAACTGACGACCCAAATTCAAGGGATGTTCCAGAACCTTGGCGGCGAGCGAAAGAAAACACGCAAGCTGAGAATTCGGGAAGCGTTGAAAATCATTATCGATGAGGAAGCATCCAAGCTCGTCAATGATGAAGAATTGAAGCTTCACGCGGTGCAGAATGTTGAGCAGAACGGTATCGTATTCCTTGACGAAATCGATAAAATCACGAGCCGGTCCGAAAGTTCCGGCGCGGATGTCTCGCGCCAGGGCGTTCAGCGCGACCTGCTGCCGCTGGTGGAGGGCACCACCGTTTCAACCAAGTATGGCATGATCAAAACAGATCATATCCTGTTCATTGCAAGCGGTGCATTTCATCTCGCCAAGCCTTCCGACCTGATCCCTGAATTGCAGGGGCGCTTTCCGATTCGTGTCGAACTCGCGAGTCTTAGCGCTGACGACTTTGTACAGATCCTCACCAATACGGATGCCTGTCTGACGCGCCAATATGAGGCGCTGCTGGAAACTGAAGGAATCAAGCTGGAATTTACACCCGACGCGGTGAAGCGTTTGGCGGAGATTGCCTTTGCTGTTAATGAGAAAACCGAAAACATCGGCGCGAGACGCCTATATACCGCGATGGAAAAGCTTCTGGAAGAGGTATCCTTCGAGGCCGAAAAACATCGTGATACTAAAGTTGTCGTTGACGCCGCATACGTGGATGCGCGGCTTAAAACTTTATCCCAAAGCGAGGATTTGGCACGCTACGTGCTCTAGCGGCCTGTCGGACTTAAAAGACACCGGCTGCAAAAGCGTCTGGCTGGTTCATATTTCGCCGCTTTTTGGCCAATAGAATAACTATTGGCCTTCAAAATCTTCAAAACCTGCCCTCACCCAGTCATTTTTCTGCCGCGATTCTTCAGGTTCGACAAGCTGCCGGCTGGCAAATTTCGATATTCTCGAGCGGTTTTCATTCCGTCTTCATGTAGAAGAAAAGCATCTCGCCAGACGGTGCGGCGGGACCTGATCTGTTACAATTCCAATCTGCGGCGTTCGCTCCACGTCTTCACGCCGTCCATTCTGTTTTTCGAACTTATACCCGTCTGCCTAAGACTGGCGTCTCGCAACCGGGACGACAGGCCGATGTTACCTTGGAGTTTTATGTCTTTCTCTAGCTTCGGCCTGTCCGATGAAATCCTTCGTGCCGTGATTGAACGCGGCTATACCGATCCAACACCCATTCAACTGCAAGCCATCCCCGCGGTGCTGGCAGGCGGCGATCTAATGGCCGGGGCTCAAACCGGCACTGGCAAGACCGCTGCATTTACCTTGCCCATCCTGCATCGTTTGTCGAACAGGAGCGTTAAGGGGCCATCCAGCGGCAGGCCGCCGATACGCGCGCTGGTTCTTGTCCCTACGCGCGAGCTGGCAGCACAGGTGGAGGAAAGCATACGTATATATGGCAAATACCTGAAGCTGAGTTCGATGATAATGATTGGTGGGGTCAATATCAATCCGCAAATCACCCGGCTGAAGAGCCGCGTCGATATCCTGGTCGCCACCCCCGGCCGCCTGCTGGATCACGTACAGCAAAAAACGCTCGACCTGTCGCACGTTGAAATCCTGGTGCTGGACGAAGCTGACCGCATGCTCGACATGGGTTTCATTCGCGACATAAAAAAGATACTTATGCTGCTGCCCGCACAGCGGCAGAACCTGCTGTTCTCCGCCACTTTTTCCGACGGGATTCGGGCGCTTGCGGCTGGCTTGCTCAACCAGCCGGCCATGATCGATGTCGCGGCGCGCAACGCAACTGCTGCCAATGTGACACATATCGTGCACCCGGTGGATCGTGAGCGGAAACGTGATCTGCTTGCCCATCTTATCAAGCAGCACCACTGGTCGCAGGTACTGGTATTCACCCGCACCAAGCACGGCGCCAACAAATTGGCTGAGCATCTGGTCGACAGTGGCATTCAATCGCTTGCCATACACGGCAATAAAAGCCAGTCGGCGCGCACTCGGGCACTGGCGGAATTCAAGACTGGCAGCCTGCAGGTACTGGTAGCAACCGACATTGCCGCACGCGGAATCGATATCAACGAATTACCGCATGTAGTCAACTTTGAATTGCCCAATGTCGCGGAAGATTACGTTCACCGCATCGGACGCACCGGACGAGCGGGGGCGGAAGGAGATGCGGTGTCGCTGGTATGCGTGGATGAGCTCAAGCTGTTGATGGATATCGAAAGGCTGATCAAACGGGATTTATCCAGCAAAATTATCGCTGGTTTCGAGCCAGACCCGCGAATCAAGGCCGAGCCGATCGTGAATGGGGGCGGCGGAGGACAGCGCCGCTTGCCGCCCGGACTCCCCGGACGTAGCCAACGAAGGGGGGGCCAGCCAGGCGCCAAACCACCATCTGCAAGATTATCCACTACGGGACCTGCTGCCGGTCGCATGCCCGCATTGCAGCGTTCGGGCGGGCGTGGCCGTTGATATGGCTCATTCCATTCCGGGGTATGCCGAGCTTTGATGGATGATCTGGAGAACGGGTAACGCATGATCATTTTGAGCGTTTGAAATGAATTTGCCCGAAATGAATTTTGCTCGGCGGTAAAAATCGGTATCGGTACGGCGGAGAATACGCTTCGTGAAGGAGTGACGAATGGAGGCAGAACTATACAAACTGGCCGGCGGCATGTCCGGATGCCCAGGCCCACTGGAAATTGAACCCACCCAGATGTCCCGTTACGTCGACCACTTCGCCTATAAAATAAAGCCCGGGCACTTTTTTCGCTTCCATGCTTTTGGACGATAATTCCCGGGTATCCACGCCGCCGAGTGTGACTTCCGCTTTCTTGTAGCCCGCAGTACCGTCCGGAGTCACCTGCCAGTCGCGCAATTGTGCGGCAATCTGTTTCAAGCGCTTGTCACTGTACTGGTTTGCCGGCGCGGTTGTTGGCTGCCCATGCATGACCGTTTCGCACCAGACCCGTGCAAAACGCCGGGGCAGGTGCTGTGCTAACAGATTGGATAACAGCGTGGTGCTATGTTTATGATCGAGCAGCCACGCTGCCGCGTCGAGATCCGGCAGCAGATCGATATGCAGCGGTAATCCCGGCCGCCAGTATGAAGAAATCTGCAATATCGCGGGGCCGCTCAAGCCGCGGTGCGTGATCAACAGATTCTCGCGGAATCGTGCACCATTGCAACTCACCGCTGCATCAAGCGCAACTCCAGGAATTTCTGAAAAACCAGCCAGTTGCTGGGGTGCGAAAATCAACGGAACCAATCCCGGTCGCAGAGGGGTAACCGCGATATCGAATTGCTCCGCAATGCGATATCCGAAGGGACTTGCACCAATTTGTGGAATGGAGAGGCCACCGGTAGCAATTACCACTGCATCCGTTGCCAATGTGCCACGGTCGGTTTCCAGCATGAACCTGGAACCGTTGACGCCGGGAAGGCTTACATTACTCACTTGGCATGGCATTTCCCATTCGACGCCGGCACTATCGCATTTGCGCCGCAAGACGTCGATGATTTGCTGGGAACTGTCGTCGCAGAATAATTGCCCCAGCTTCTTTTCGTGATAGCGGATCTGATGCTTTTCCATCAGTGCGATAAAGTGTTGGGGAGTAAAGCGAGACAACGCCGATCGGCAGAAATGCGGATTTTGTGAGAGAAAAGCTTCCGGGCCGGTGTGGAGATTAGTGAAATTACAACGTCCACCGCCCGAGATTCGGATTTTCTCCGCCAGCTTGCTTGCATGCTCCAATAGCAGAACCGAACGTCCGCGCTTTCCCGCTTCGATTGCGCACATCATGCCGGCTGCCCCGGCGCCTATCACTACTACATCTTTTTTTGATTTCATGTGGCGTGTTACAGCCATACTCACTGCTCAGCGTAATGCAGCCACTTTGCGCCACACGCTGGCCAGCCATGATTGCTGTTCGAAAGGAAGGCCGGCAGGGCGATAGTAATGGGTGATTTCGACGAACCCGGCATTGGCGAGGTGGTGCCGCCAGCTTTCGATATGGTGGTATACGCCGTAGCGCCCCTGGTTCCAGCCCTCCTCGTTATTTCCTCGGGGGTTCGAGCTGAATAACACCCCGTCCGGTTTCAGCGTTGCCCAAAGTTCCTTCAATACACGCGATAGCTCGGAAGTGGGAACATGAAACAGTGAAGCATTGGCAAATATGCCATGGAAGTGTCCATCCGGCAAATCGAGCCTGAGAAAATCCTGATGCCATACCTCGCAACCGCTATGGCTGCGGGCCATTTCGACAAAATTCATCGCCCCCTCCAGTCCTGTTGCGACATGGCCAAGTTCTGCAAAAACTTTCAGATCACGACCTGGTCCACAGCCGAAATCCAATATGTTGAAGGGGGGAACGGCCTTGATATGTTGAAGCAGCGCGGCGATATTTTGCCCAACGTCATGGTCTTTCGTTCCTGTCCAGAAAGCCTCGGCACGTTCGTTGTAGCGGGCAAGTGTAAGGTCGGTGATTTCCCCGAGATCCAGTGAGTTTGGCTTCATATCGGGCGACTCTCATCGAATGTGATATAAAAATTTGTCGCGATTTATTTTGCGAGCAAGCGGCTATGGCTCACCCAATTGCGTAGCGCACAGAGAACAATCACGATATATTATTTGAAAACGCCCAGTATCGCGCCACGCGCCATTAAATCACGCATGATTTCGAGCCCGCCCTGAATCACGACCTCGGGCGAGGGATGTCGACTTTCCACGGCAACGATTTGAAGCGCCGCCTTGCCCGTATGCTCAGCAGAAGCCAGGAGATTTATCAGGCGTGACGTAAATGCGTTTATTTCGGTGAATTGAATCTGATCATCGGCATTGCGAAATACGAGCAGATAGGTTTCTGTTTGCATGACTCGTGTGCGGGGACCGATACGGTGCACCGGCCAGTTATAACACAGGTTAGCGAACACGGGATTCAAAACCGGACGCTGTTCCAGCAAGCTACCTTCCCGGTCGATTGCGTCCCACGCCGAAGCCAGGGTTGAAATGGAAAGTGCCAGTTCTACCCACTCGTAATGCGCGAGCTCCAGCACGAATTCCGGATAATTTGCCGGTATCGCTTCGTCACTCTGCAGGAAGTGGATGAACTCATCGGGTATCTGGCGAAAAAAAGGCGAACGGCTGCGATGCGTGGCAAGAAAGCTGCGCATGAGCCGTGTCCACAGCCGTTTTCCCAGCACTTTATTGAGCACGGGAAAACAGGTCAGGAGAAAGCTCTCGAGATTGTTGTAAACCAGCTTCCTGTATATTTCCATGCGCCGCGTGTCGATACCGCGCGGGCAAGAGTTTATCCTGGGGTTGCGTATATGCGCAGTGAAAGCGTACTGGAAACGCTGAAATTCAGGAAGCGGCATACTCATGGCCCGGTCCGTAATGCCGGGTCTGGATCAAGCCGATGCGCTCGACTTCGCGCACCAGTTCGTGGAGGGGCGGGATATTGAAATCGCGTTCCAGCAGAGTGGGCGCCACGCCGTGAATATGGTAAGTTTGTTCGAGCAATGACCATACCGGATCGATCACGTCCGCGCCATGCGTATCGATAATCAAATTCTCCGCTTCATTATAGTGACCGGCCATATGCATATAAACGATGCGCTCGGTAGGCATCGCACGGATAAATTCGATCGGGTCGTAGGCGTGATTAATGCTATTGACGTATACATTATTGACGTCGAGATGCAGATCGCAATCCGCCTCGACCA
>JBDSOQ010000054.1:0-5620 GCA_039914755.1 Nitrosospira sp.
TGAGTCTGCGCAAAGTTACCAAAAACCGCGGCTCATTTCCGAATGACGATGCCTTGATCAAGCTGTACTATCTGGCACTGCGCAATATCAGCAAGAAATGGACGATGCCGATTCAGAACTGGAAAGCGGCACTGAATCGATTTACCATCATGTTCGATGAGCATATGCCACAGCATTAAACGATTCCCCGATTACACAAAATCAAGGACACCCTCCGCTAACGCGGCCCCAATTCTTTTGCACCATCTTGCGGGTGGTCAGTCAGCGCCACAGATCTATCTGGTCCAATCGCTTATCCTCCTTCTCCTGATTCTGAATATACTCTCGAATCACGGTCTCATCCCTTCCTACCGCAATACAAAGTATCCTCTCGCCCAGAAGGGCTGACCCACGAAGTTCCGTTTCCGCTTCCCATAGACACGGGCAAGGTGTATCGCACTCTCACCCTTGATAAACTTATATCTGTGACACCCCATACTTCGGCGGAATCGTTATCTGCATGTATACGTGATCCGGCATCGAATGCCTCCTCTATCCGACTCTCCAACACCTTACCAGATACTTCCCCAGTTCCTCGTACAACGCCCTTCTTCGACACTTGGGAATGAATACCACGTGATATTTGCACTCCCACTTCGAGTGGTCTAGGCTTTCAAATTCATCCATCTTAAAACTCCTTTTCGTTTGCTTGGCGGCTCACGATCAGGAGTTTCTCGATGGACTCCTCTAAATTCAAACTTTACCTGTCTCCCCGGCAGAGTCGGGGGTCTCCGTTGGCAGGCTTAACGCTTTTAAATCAAGTTGATTATAATATTACGGTCGGGGGGCCAGTTGGCGGAATCGGGGATGTCAGGAGCGGGTAGCGGGCAGGGTAGCAGGTAGAGTAACTGGGGAAATGGGCATTTCTTCACTCATTCTACAAATCCACCCTGGCAGACGATTGCGACAGCATCACGTGCTCCATGCAGGACACGCGGGATAACTACCCCAGCTACACAATCCGCTGGCTTTCAGTCAGCCTTCGCCCCAAGGGGCGGGGAATTGAACCTGCGGAGATTAAAAATCATCGGCCCGCTCCCATACGATTCTGTGGACGAGAAGTTGATAACCGGCAAGTGGGTCGAGCGGCTCGGCGGCGTGTTCCACGCTGATCTTTCAACAGGCAAACTCATCGGGTCCGCCTTGAGCACCGATGAACCAATCTGATCGACCTCGTTAGGTTTGAGCAAGGCAACCGCTTGTCCCTGATACAGCTTGAGGACGAAATTTCCCGGCTCCCGGCTTAATCCGAGCGAGCGCCACCCACCCTTTGATATGCCGGTATTCTTTCTGCCGGGGCGTTATGATCGGCATGTTCCCGCCACCCTGGCCGAGCAATATTTCGCCAGGATCAAGGCGCCCTTCAAGTGTCTCGTGTGGTTCGAACAGTCGGCGCATAATCCTTTGTTCGAAGAGCCGGCGAAGTTCAACCAGGTATTGATCGAACGGGTATTGCCCTTATCGGAACCGACTTGCCATCAGTAGTTTTGATGGGTTGCGCTGCGCTCTACCCATCCTACTCAAGTTACATGCGCGTCAAACCGGGAATTGCAATAATGATCTATTGGGCTACATTACATTAATGCCCCAGAAACAGCATTGGGGTGTAGATTTAATATACGGGTCAACACAGGTAACCGGCCGAATCCAGTTGCACAGGTCAACAGGTACTTTTTCAATAAAGGAAAAATTATGCCCTATCATGATCAGAGCAAACGCGACAAATCCGAAGGTGCCCCGTCCATAGGCGAAGCCGAAAGTCTTATGGCTACTCCTGTTTTGCGCCCGAGCGCCGCTTCGTCCGCTCGCAGCAGTGCTGGCCAGGGTGCCATCCAGACCCGATGCCAGAGCGAGCACGACCGCGAAGTCCCCGAAGTGGACCTGCTCTCCCCATTGACCATTCGCAGCGTTACCTTCCGCAACCGGATCGCGATGTCACCCATGTGCATGTATTCGGCGCAGGATGGTTTTGCCAATGATTTCCATCTGGTTCACCTTGGCAGCCGGGCGATAGGCGGCGTGGGGCTTGTGATGGTGGAGGGTACGGCGGTTACCGCCGAAGGACGCATTTCGCCGGGTGATATGGGAATTTGGAAAGATGATCATATCGAACCTTTGGCCCGGATCGCGAGGTTCGTTGAGGCACAAGGCGCGGTTCCCGGTATACAGCTCGCTCATGCCGGGCGCAAGGCCAGTTGCGATGCCCCATGGACTGGTGGAAACAGCCTGAAGACGGCTGCCGAAGGTGGCTGGCGGGTTATCGGTCCCAGCCCGCTGCCCTTCCATGCAGGAGATCCGGTTCCGGCAGCCATGTCTGAAGCGGATATCGAGCATTGCATCGACGCCTGTGAATCAGCGGCGCGACGTGCGCTCGAGGCGGGCTTCAAAGTGATCGAGCTGCACGCCGCCCACGGTTACCTGATGCATGAATTTCTGTCTCCTATCAGCAACCATCGCACGGATGAATATGGCGGCAGTCTGGAAAACCGCATGCGGCTGTTGCTGCGGGTCGCGGGGCGGCTGCGCGAAGTTATCCCTCAGGAGCTGCCTTTTTTCGTACGCATCTCGGCAACCGACTGGGTTGATAGAGGCTGGGATATCGAGCAATCCATCGTTCTTTGCAGAGAACTCAAGGCGCTGGGGGCGGATCTAATTGATGTCTCCTCCGGGGGAACAACGCCCGATGCGAAGGTTCCCGTTGCCCGAGGCTTCCAGGTCCCGTTTGCCGGCCGTATCCGCGACGAAGCGGAAATCCGGACCGGTGGCGTCGGCCTGATTACCGACGTGCAATACGCGGATGAAATCATTACCAGCGGCCAGGCAGATCTCGTCTTTATCGGGCGGGAATTGTTGCGGGAACCGTACTGGGCCATTAAGGCGCAACACGCCATGGGGGTGGAACCTGGCTGGCCGATCCCTTACGGCTATGCTGTCAAGCGGCGAGCGAGATAAACAGAGCGTATACAGAAGCCATCAATAAAGTTGGGCTCAATTGGAAGGGATGGTCCCAGCCATTCTGACCCAACAAGGCAGGCAAAAAGGATTCCCGGCAATAAAACCCGTTAATCATCCGGAGGAAACAGCATGAACGAAAATACAAAACCGCACCTGGTCGGCATCAACCATATTGCGCTCGAAGTCGGAAATATAGATGAGGCGCTGGCCTTCTATGGCCGCATCTTCGCCTTCGAATTGCGCGGCCGCGGCCAGAGGTCGGCTTTCATCGACATGGGTGATCAATTCATTGCATTAAGCGAAGGTCGAACGCAAGGTGCAGACGATGAAAGGCATTTCGGTCTCGTGGTCGATGATCGATCCCGGGTGCGTGAACTGGCAATAGCGGCGGGTGCAAAAGTTCTGGAAGGCGGCTTTCTGGATTTTCTCGACCCGTGGGGCAATCGCATCCAGGTGGTCGAATACCGCGATCTGCAATTCACGAAGACACCGGCGGTACTGAAATTCATGGGGCTGAACCTGGACAAAAGCGAAGAGGCAAAAGCGGAACTGCGCAAAAAGGGGATCGAACCGTAAGGGCCGCGCAGTCTGCCTATTATTACTGGTACATTGTGCCAGCCAGTCCAGGCAGGTGGATAATCTTCATCACGAAAAAGCAGACTTGACGATTACTGCCGCGTTGGCTAATGTGGAAGGGCGTGTCAGGCAACATAAGACGGACGCGGTGGCATTGCATGGCTCCAGTATTGAAATTAGAATCGACTCCCGGCAACCTCTAACTCGGGAACCAATCCGCAGGCGGTAACCTTAATTTGTATCTTTCCGCCATTTCATCGACATACCTGAATCAGATTTAGCTGAACAAGTAACGAAGTTTTGCATGAATCAATTCTTGAAGTGAAATTAAACGTAGAGAAGCGAACCAAAGGAGGGATCCGATGGCGAGTACAGGCAAGACAAAAAAAGAAACGGCGCTGGCGTATACGAGAGACCTGTTGGCTACACCGCTGGCTGGAATAGCCACATTTCTATATGTCATGTGGCAATTGGTGGTGGAACAGCAACTTTTCCTGCGCACATTTTTTATCGAGCGAATAGGCAAGCGCGGGGTAGCGAAACTGCCCTTGGGATACGGCAATGTGCTGGCGTTGAAGAGCATCATGTTGTGTCAGCACCTTTCCGCTAATCCTGACATGTTGCGAGAAGTCCGCCGGCGTAGGGAACAGCGGATACTACGACGATTGCAAAACTACGGCGTACCGCGCGGGCAAGTCCTGGCAATTTCCGAGTATGGACCTGGCGAGATCGACCCCCACCGATTTTACCGTGAGCACGTCAAGCGGTCCATTCCCTGCGTGCTGCGCGGATTTGTAGAAAATGCTTCTGAAGACTGGACACTTACAAGGCTCGCGGAACGATTCCCGGACACCGTGGTGCAGGCTTTGGACAAGGGTACCAAGAAGATGGTCAATACGTCCCTGCGCCAGGTCGCCGAGGATCGCCGCCGCAATTTCATCCCGCAACAACTGCTGCTCGACCAAAACCCGACTTTTTACGAATATTTTGGCATCCCACGGTCACATGGATATTTTCCTGTCATGGGCCGGCCATCGAAGCCCGTTCTGAGTTTTCTGATTCTCGGCCTGGGAGCGGGGTTGAATGCCAACTACCACTGCGAGGAAGGTCCGAATTGGTATATGGCCGTATCGGGGTCCAAGCGTTGGACATTGATCGAGTCGGAATACTCCTGGCTGTTGTACCCGGCGGCGCGTGGGAACGGCATGCGACGGTTTGCGGAATTCAGCGCCGATGAGCATGGCGAACCGAGTGATCGTGATGCCTATGCGCTGACGGAATATGCGCCGCGCTATGAATTCGACCTGCACCCGGGCGATGTTTTGTTTTTCCCGCCGTGGATGTGGCACAAGACAATCAATCTGAATGAAGAGGGTCTGGGCATTACCTGCAGGTATACCGCGCCGACGGAGATCTCCAACCGGTATTTCCGCGGCCTGCAACTGCTTTCGGGGGGTTTCTGGAAAAGCTGCATTGAAGTCATCAGCTGCAGCATACGCGGCAATATCGCCGATCTGGCCGCCGACACTGCCCATAACGAGCAGGAATCCACGTTATACTGAAAAAATCCGCTTCCAGGTATGAAGAACGGCTTCGGTTACAGCTCTTGGTGAATCGAAATTGTTTCCGAGTCGTTCTGTCGCGAAGAACATTTCCACAAGCTGAAGATGCTCGGACAGGTTGCCGCATCGGGTAACGAACGCACGCGCGACGAACAACAAATTATCAGACCCGATCCGATCGATTATGCTGACAATCCGCAGTTACGCGTCCTGGGGGAACTGGACGCTGAGGCACCCTTTTACGGTACTGTCAGTAGTGGTTGTGCTCGGCATTCTGGCCGGCTACTACACCGTCGACCAGATACGCATCGATACCGATACCAGCAAGCTGATCGCGCCCGATGCGCCTTTTCAGCAATACCGCCGCCTTCATGAGCAAGCTTTTTCCCAGGATTTGAGCACGCTGTTGCTGGTGGTCGAGTCGGATACGCCTGAACTGACCAAATCCGCCAGCAGAAAACTGCTGGGCCTTCTCCGCAACAATACGG
>JBDSOQ010000139.1:0-14716 GCA_039914755.1 Nitrosospira sp.
GGAAACAGGTCAACTTTGAGATGTTCCAGGAATTCCAGTGAATCGGTGGAATCGCTGAGCGTCTCCAGCAGGCTCTGCAACCACTGGTGGGTTTTCATGTGCAGGTCGTTGAGATCCGCATCCGTACTCTTGTAGAGCCAGTGAGACGCGACGCCTGCCTCGGCGATTCGATGCATTTCGGGGGTGCGAATTTGCACTTCGATGGGCGTGCCGTAGGGTCCCCACAAGGTGTTGTGCAACGACTGATAACCATTTCCCTTGGGGATGGCGATATAGTCCTTGAATTTCCCGGGGATGGGATTGTAGAGGCTGTGCAATGCGCCCAGCGCGATGTAACAGGAGGGCACGTCTTTGACAATGACGCGAAAGCCGTAGATATCGAGAATCTCGGAGAACGTGAGATTCTTTTCCACCATTTTCGTGTAGATACTATAGAGCTGCTTTTCTCGCCCCGTCACCTCAGCATCCAGCCCCGCCACTTTAAGGCGCTGCTTGATCGTATCCAGGATTTTCGTGACCATTTCCCGCCGATTTCCGCGAGCCGCCTTGGTGGCGTTGGCCAGAACACGGTAACGCGTCGGGAACAGGTAACGAAAGCTTAAATCCTGAAGTTCATGGTAGATATTGTTGAGCCCCAGCCGATTGGCGATAGGGGCATAGATTTCCATGGTTTCGCGTGCGATACGGCGCCGTTTCTCTGCCCGCATCGCTTCCAGCGTACGCATGTTGTGCAACCGGTCCGCCAATTTGATAAGTATGACGCGCACGTCCCGCGCCATGGCCAGCAGCATTTTGCGGAAATTCTCCGCATGTGCATCCGCATGGGTCTGGAACTCGATCTTGTCGAGCTTCGAAACGCCGTCCACCAGATCCGCAACCGATTTGCCAAATCTATTACTGATCTCGGCTTTGGAGACATGCGTATCCTCCATCACGTCGTGCAACAACGCGGCTGCCAGCGTCTGGGTGTCCAGGCGTAATTTGCCGAGTATGCTGGCTACCGCCAGCGGATGGGAGATATAGGGTTCGCCGGATTTTCGGAATTGCCCGGAGTGGGCACTTTGACTGAAAAGGTAGGCGTTCTGAAGTTCGGAGACATCCTCGCGCTTAAGATAGCTCGACAGCTCGCGAAAAAGGAAACTCGCCTCAGGCAAGGTAGCAGAAGCATCCGGCAGACCTCGTGCTCGCATCGTCGTTTCCTTGATTTCCCTGTTATACCCGTACAGTTTTTTTCAGGATGGCATCACCTTCATGGCAATCGATAATTCTTTTCTACAAATGCTTATCAGTGTATTCAAGCAGGCTTTTTACAAGAAAGCTCAGGCCCATTCAAAAATCAAATGGGACCCGTTGTGTGAAGTTCAACTCCCACTCTTCCTTGTGCAAGTTCGCGCAATGCGATGACGGTGGGTTTATCCCGGGCGGGCTCCACCATGGGGGTGCCCCCCACTGAAAGCTGTCTTGCACGAACGGTCGCGACCAACGTCATATCGAAGCGGTTGGGAATTCTTTTCAAACAATCGTCAACGGTAATACGCGCCATGATCTTGCCTCTGCTAATGTATAGAAATTGAAGTATAGAATGCGCCGCCAACTAAAGGCAACCTGCGAAAGAGAAGTGCGGCGGCGTCCAGCCATTCGACCGGACGTTGGAATTATCGTGGCTTATGGAGAAGGCGTTCTGCCGAGTTGCGCCATCAGGCCATGGTGGCGGGCAAGCTGTTTTGTCACTCTCAAGCGCTCGGCTTGTACAATGCACTTCAAGTCCTGCAATGCCTTGTCCAGCCTGTCATTGATAATAACATAGTCATACTCGTCGGCATGGCTGATTTCGTCGCGGGCCGCTGCCAGACGCCGCCCTATCGCTTCGAGGCTATCCTGAGCCCGTTGCCTCAAGCGCATTTCCAGTACTTCGAGCGAAGGGGGCAGAATAAAAATTTTTACTGCCCGAGGAAAAGCCTCCCGTACCTGATGAGCACCCTGGCTATCGATTTCCAGCAAAACGTCGCGTCCCGAAGCTACGGTTTCGTTGATCCACCGTTTTGAAGTGCCATAGAAATTTCCGTAAACTTGCGCGCTTTCCAGAAATTCGTCCTGTTTCAGCCTCTGCTCAAAAACCTCCCGGCGTATAAAATGGTAATCGCGACCGTCGATTTCTTCAGGACGCGCTGGCCGAGAGGTGTATGAAATTGACAGGCTCAGGTCGATACCGGTTTGAAGCAGGGCTTTGACCAGGCTGGTTTTTCCAGCACCTGATGGGGCGCTGATAATATATAAGTCACCCGGCGTTGTGATCATATCGAAGTTAGCCCTACAGTATTAACGCACGGTATCACCCCCCAGTTTGCTGGTTGCGGTGTTCCCCTCTTTCCAGCTTTTTTAACCTAAATCCGGTAGTTGGACGGGGTAAAGTGTACGGTTTTTGGGGTGCAGGGCAAGGCGCAACGACGCGGAATGGTCGTTCCATTCCAAGAAGTTGCAACGCAGCCATGTGCCGCAAAAGCCGTACACTTCACCCTGTAGCGCCCTCACCCGGAAGGTGGCGCCAAATAATATGAGATATTGTTATTAATCATAACACTGATCTATTAAATGAGTGGTCAACTACCGGATTTAGGTTTATAGCAGCGCTGTCGTGTGATTATTAAGCTGCGTCGCCAAAGTTTAACAGCTTCGGCTCATTCCAGCCAAGCCAACTGGCACGGATAATCCAATTAACGTCATTAATGCGCACGAACCCAGCGCACAACATCCTGAGTTGTCAAAGCACCAGCCTGCCGCGCTACTTCATGCCCATCTTTAAACAGAATCAAAGTAGGGATGCTGCGGATGCTGTATTGCGTACCCAACGCTTGCTCGGTATCAGTGTTCACCTTGGCTACACGGACAAGCGGCTCCAGCATTGCCGCGGCTTGCACGAAGGCTGGCGCCATCATCTTGCATGGCCCGCACCATGGCGCCCAGAAATCTACCACTAGCGGAATATCGTTGTGGTCAAGGTGTCGTGCGAATGTGGACGTGGTGAGCTCTACCGGATGACTGGTGAACAAAGACTGGTGACACCGTCCACAATTGGGTTTCTGGTCGAGCCGTGCAGTCGGCACGCGGTTGATCGCTTGACAGTAAGGGCATACGAGGTGAGAGGAATCGCTCATGGAGTTCGTCTATCGCAGTGATTAATTACTCGATCAGTTGAGGGCGCTCCGCCCGGCTTCGAAAACACTACCCGCGGAAAAACTATTAAAACTGCCTGCATTGAAACTATGAACCAGAAGCTTATTCATCGCTATCACATGCTCCATCTTTGCTTTGGTGCAAAACCGGCCTTTATGTTATCTCTGTGGCTTAGCGCATGGAGATAAGCTGAAAAGAAAAATGATATGGATGCTATATCCCTGTATGAAGGAATCCATAAATAGTATAACTTCCTGGATTGCTTATATTGTAATGCTTGTTGCCGGTTTGAGCACACTGGGAATAGGTCCACTAATAAAGGGTACTGTAGTGGTGCAATCATTCCGTGAGCCCGTCCTTGCGCCGGCGCGATGACGCACACGCAGTTTTAGACGCGACCGGCTTGGCTGTGAGGATGGCCTTTGAACTTACCTCTGCTCCACATTTGATTTACGAAAGTTGCGAGCTGTCTTAGAACTCAAAAGCGCAAAAATACGTTTCGTTACCAATCATATCGGGTTGTCAGGCTTAATCGCTATTGCCTTGAGTAAGCGCCCAATCGTGCATCGCGACCAGAACGGATTCCAATGATTTTTCACGTTGCGTGAGTTTATATTCAACTCGCGGCGGGATTTCCCGATAATCATGGCGCGCGACCAAGCCGTCATTTTCCATTTCTTTTAGCGTCTTTGACAATGTCCGGTGAGTGATATTCCCCAAGTCACGCTGGAGCTGATTGAACCGCTTCGTTCCTTGCAACAGCCAGTGGGGATCACCATCGGTTTCCATCGTCCGTTAATCAGTTTCAACGTCGCTTCAGCCGGACAACCGGGTTTTTCCGTCGCCATATACAGTATCCTTTGAGACCGTACTTGTTTCATCAATATTGAACACATATAGTGCCATATATACAACAATAAAAGCCCCGGCTTTTAAGGAGACATGATGAAAAAGATTGTCGATATTCTTCGTTCCCGCGGTGAGCATTGGGTTGGTAACGGCTTCCCCGTTCGCTCGCTGTTTAGCTATCAGGACGATGCCGAAGCGATCAGCCCGTTCCTGTTGTTCGATTATGCAGGTCCGCATTATTTTGAACCCAATGACGGCGCACCTCGTGGCGTGGGCCAGCATCCGCATCGCGGCTTTGAAACCGTCACCATCGTCTATGATGGCGAAGTCAGTCATGCCGATTCCACCGGCGGCGGCGGGACGATTGGCCCCGGCGATGTGCAGTGGATGTCGGCGGCGGGTGGCGTTATCCATGAGGAGTTTCACTCGGCCGGTTTTTCAAAGACCGGCGGACCGTTCCGCGTGGTGCAACTCTGGGTGAACTTGCCTGCCAGGGACAAGCTGAGCCCGCCGCGTTACCAGGGGATTAGGTCTGCCGATATTCCCGTTGTCGATGTCGACGGTGGCAAGGTGCGCGTGATCGCAGGAGAGTTTGAGGACATCAAGGGTCCAGCTTCGACTTTCACCCCAATCAATCTTTGGGACGTCAGGCTAAATGCTGATGCGGAGGTAACGCTCGATCTCCCCGACGATCACAATACTATGATTGCCGTGCTTTCCGGTCATGTGACCATTGCGGGTCAGCCGGTTGGCGAAGCCGAGATTGCGCGATTCTCGGCTGGGAACGCGGGTGCGACCATTCATGCCGATGGCGATACCATGCTGCTCGTGATGACCGGTGAGCCAATTCATGAACCGGTATTCGGCCACGGCCCGTTCGTCATGAACAGCGAAACCGAAATCCGTACCGCCATTGACGACTTCAACAATGGGCGTTTCGCGCAGATAGCAAACTGAACATAGAACCACTCCGATATTTTCCAGTCGGCGCAGCCTCCATCGGTAGGGCACGAATTGCTTGGCCCTTCGCTTAATGCCATGCTGGATGAACTGGCGTGGCGGGCGAATGCGACTAGGGTGGCCAGACATTGTCGCAGCCGGTATATAGTGTGCAGAATAATCATCTAGATTGATGAAAAAAATAGAATCGAAGCATTTAGCGACGGCGTGATAGCAATTATCTCACTATCATGCTGGAGATGTCGGTGCCAATGAAGACATGGCAGGGATTCAAAACTGGCGCGATCTATGGGCAAAGACAGGAAAGGGAAATTTCACTCGTCATTTACCTGATCGCGATTTTCATCGCGCTATTTGAGCCCATGATTTCATGCGCGCTTTACGCTACCGTTGCGTTAATCTGGTTCATGCCTGACCGCCGAATTGAAAAGGCGATGCACAATGAACTTGAAGAGGAATAGGAAATGTCCATTGATCGTATCATAGACAAGCGACGCCATGATCTTGGTGGAGGGTTCGAGGTTGGACGTGTGCTGCCTTTTCATGGCCACCATATGGTGGGTCCGTTCATATTCTTCGATCATATGGGACCGGTTGATCTTCCGCCTGGAATCCCACGGGACCTGGACATTCGCCCGCATCCGCATATCGGGCTTTCGACTGTCACTTATCTTTACGATGGTGCGATGACGCACCGCGACAGCCTGGGGTTTGAGCAGGAAATCCGCCCCGGTGAGGTCAATTGGATGATAGCGGGACGCGGCATCACCCATAGCGAGCGCTTCGAAGAAGCGCGCGCCAATGGTGCGCATATGCACGGCATCCAGGCATGGGTGGCGCTGCCGAAAGCCGATGAAGAGATTGATCCGGCTTTTTTTCATCATGAAGGGCCGGATTTGCCGGCATGGAAAGAGTCCGGCGTGCACGGCCGCCTGATCGCGGGGACATTTGGCGGCATGAGGGCCAATGTCAAAACCCATTCGCCGCTGTTTTACATACACTGGA
Organism: Nitrosospira sp.; assembly: GCA_039914755.1. GTDB lineage: Bacteria > Pseudomonadota > Gammaproteobacteria > Burkholderiales > Nitrosomonadaceae > Nitrosospira. Next base: position 5,989 of record JBDSOQ010000139.1, read on the forward strand.
ACATGGATGCGGGTGCAAGCCTTATGCTCGGCACCGAACATAAGGAGCGTGCGATCTATGTCACCACGGGCGCCGTCGAGATTGATGGGAAACCGATCGAGCCGGGACAGATGGCTGTACTCTCCGATAGAAAAGACGTCCGGATCACCGCGACCGCTCCTTCTGTGGTTATGGCGCTGGGAGGTGAACCTATTGGCGAGCGTTACCTATTCTGGAATTTCGTCTCATCTTCCAAGGATCGCATCGAGCAGGCGAAGGAGGATTGGAAACAGGGACGGATGAAGCTTCCTGACGCTGACAATGCGGAGTTCACGCCCCTGCCCGAAAAAAAGGAGAACCGCAGGCTATGAGCTGATCACTCGCCCTCATGCTGTAGCGGGAGATCCCGGGCGCGGAAATATGATTATGTCAACCGGTTGATGGAGAGTTGTTTTGCGCTGCTTGAATGAACCGTGACTGCGGTATGGTCGCAAGTGCACGACAGCACAGACGCTTTCGTTATGGAGAAGGTAAGATCGTCACCCAAACGATTCGCTACACGCCAAGCGTACGCGATCTGAAAGCTCCGCTGATGAGGGATATAATCCGAAGCTCACCCACGCCCCTGCAGGAACAAAAAACTAAAGGAGAATCTTAAATGCCAACTCTTTATACGATGCCTGGAACCTGTTCGCTTTCGCCGAATATCGCCGTGGCTTGGCTCGACGCGCCGGTCGAAATCCACAACATCGCCTATGGCGACCATAAGAAGGAGTACTACCTCGCCATTAATCCCAAGGGAAAGGTGCCAGCTCTCCGCTTCGACGACGGCGATGTACTGACCGAGGCGGCGGCGATCCTCGCCTGGCTCGGCGCCACCTACGGTCAAGAGGGTTACGCCCCTGACACCCGCCTCGGCCGCAAAGAGGCCGAAGCACTGGCCTACATGACTTCGGAAGTGCATGCGACCTATGGTGGCCATTTCAACACCCAGAAATTTGCTGAGAGCGCGGCTGCACAGGAGGAGGTCAAACGCAAGACCTACGAAAACCTCGCCGGTCATTACGAGCGGATGGACGGAATCCTGAGCGAGAACGGCGGAGAATGGTATCTGGGGCAGCGATCCTTTGCCGACACCTTTCTCTACGTGCTGACGCGCTGGATCGAGACAACTCCCCTTGCGATCGAGAAGTACCCGGCGTTGAAGGAGTATCGGGCACGCATGGAGGACGACGAGGGCGTACGGCAAGCACTCGCGTGCCAGGACATGAAGCCGATCGGATGAGCGACAAAGCGAACGGGTAAAAACAGTTGGTCCGCTTTGCCCTACGCTGACTGGGGCCGAAACCTGCGCGGCAGTGCATCTGTGGACGCAGGTCGTCGGCAAATACCGTCTGGCGCGCGCCCGTGAGCTGGTTGCGTGGCATATCCGAGATGAAACCTACAGCAAGGCGCTCGCCGAGCTGGTGAACCACCAGCACCGGATTCCTTTCGCAGCATACTGGGGCGAAGGCAACACATCGTCATCTGACGGGCAGCGCTATCGGGCTGGCGGCCATGGCGGAGCCGCGGGACAGGTAAATGCGAAGTACGGCAATGAGCTTGGCGCGTTGTTCTACACGCATATCTCTGACCAGTACGTGATATTGTTTTGAAGCGGCGCGGTATTTCCGCTGATACCGCTCTGCGCCTGGCCCGCTTTTTCGACATGACGCCCAATTACTGGCTGAATCTCCAAACGCACTATGACCTTGTTATGGCCGAGACTGAACCGGAAAATACGCTGGCCAAGGTTTTTACCTTGAAAGATATCAAGAAAGAGGCCGTCCATGCGTAAGGAACGGCATTGCAAACCCTTATCAGGTTTTGCAATGCTTGAACCGGACTGCTCTTGCCATTTGCCCGGCAGTCCACAAATCGCTGGACAACCCTGTGGATAAGGCACGTAAGTTACAGCCGGCCTTGGACCTTGGACATTCTTTGCCTGATTACTGTTGAGGCTTGAAATGATGCTGTTCACGACATAGCAGGTCAAGGCAGGGCGGGCATGGCATTACAAGCACTATGCAAGGGATCAGCAGCCGGCCGACCGCAGTCTGTATGCGGGGGCTGAAGAAGCCACGAGCATAAACGGGATTGGGTTGTGGCGCGATCCCGCGCCCATTTCTCCCTGGGATTTTCGGCGCAAGTGGCCTCTGGAAAAGAAAAAAGGGTATTTCAGCGGCAAAAAATATTCTGTAATCATTAAAAAAGAAGGGTTTGGAGATCACACGATAACCGTGGACACGAAAGTTAACGGATGGTATATCGGTGGCAATCTCTTATTTGGAGGAGTGATTGGCTGGTTGATTGTGGATCCGGCAACAGGTGCCATGTGGAAATTGGATACAAACGAGATCAACGTGACGCTAAATGAAGTCAAACAAAATGGTGCAGCAATCAACGGAACAAGCATTGTGCTCTTGGATGATGTACCAATGTCGCTACGCAGCAAAATGGTAAGAGTATCGCCATAAGCGTTCTATTTAAATTTAATCTGTGTGGGCTCAATTCCCCGCCCCTTGGGACAATCGCTGGCTGAAAGCCAGCGATTGTATGAGCGCATTAATACCCCGCTGCTTGCGGCGGGGTGCTTGATTAACTCGGCCTCTACACACAGAAATTTTCAACCCGACCAGGACAACGCATGAGAATAATTTTTCTTGCTCAAACGATATCACTTGTTATTGTTTCAGCCTTGGTTACCGGGTGTGCTTCGACACCCGTTGCCAGCAATGCTTCGCCTCAAGTCGTTTTCACAAAACCGATTGAGGTAGTGCAGAGAGCAGCGGTAGACGCACTCGTTGTGGCTGGCTTTGATATCACAAAGCAGAGCCTCGTCTATGTTGAAGGCTATCGGCCTCGAAAAATAGGGCTTGTTGTCGGATCTGGCGGAGAGGCCGTGGGCGTCTGGTTAACTCACAAAGGAGCGAACAAGACCAAAGTAGAGGTTGATACAGCCAAGTCCTTTCTCGGTATCCTTGGGCAGAAGAATTGGGATGTTGTGATCTTCAGCGAAATGAGGAAGTCGCTCAGCGAGGATCCGGCGGAAAACGACAATGGGAGCAGGTGATCCATTTTCGCCACGGTGCACATAATTGTTTATTGGAAATCGTCTTTAAATTGATCCTCTCAATTCTTCATCCGGCCTCTACATACAGAATTTTTGATATTACCGCGTTCCTTCAGGAAACCAGCATATTGTGAATGTTATTCGCAAAGCCTTAGTATTATGTTTGATGATAGTGGTTGTAGCATCCTGTGCGACCACACAGAGCCGTTATTCTATGCTTGGAGATTCGTTTTCCCCCAAGCCTGAAGGATACGACGTCCAGGTTTTCCAAGAGATACCTCAAAGGTCATTCGTAAGAATCTCGCGTCTTGATGTTCATTTGGAAAAGACGTATCTGATTGGCTCGTCTTTTGATGATGCCCTGCAAGAGCTGAAAAAGCAGGCTCGCTTATCAGGTGCGGATGCCATCGTTGACGTCAAAGAGTATTTTTCCAGGGTTGGAGAAACCAAGATGTACCATGTGACCGCGACCGGGATTCATTACACTGATACGCAATAAAAAGTGAATATACGAGTCACCGAGCGACAGAATCATGAACCGCAAACCGGTGAATATCCGCTCACACCCTGCCTTGCTCAAGGCATCCATCTGTAGGTTCAGGTTCTGGTCGTCGGTCGATACCTGCGCATAGCCAATTTTCATGAGTTTCCTCTCTCTATTTTTGCATTACCCTTATGCGACATTTCAGGCCAAAAAAACAATGACCTGCATTGTTCGTTTGAGTGTAGCAAAAGGGAGTGGTTTTGCTACTCTATCAGAGACAGGAAGATCAGGATTTAGAAAGGTAGCGCATGTGGACGGTCTGAAAACGCGCTCTGTTTTTTATAAAGTTCAGTTATCCTTAAAGCTCAGCAGTAACCATTGATCAACTGGGGCTCAAGACTCCAATGATATAGATACGAATCCTCCTCATAGCTAATTCATTATCTTCCAAATGGACACATTGCCTAAAAGGCTTACGATCGAACTAGAGCGCTTTGCCTTCGAGCACCACGACAATTGCACCAGATGCGGGTACAACTTCAAAGAATCGGACATATCTCATTGGGGGTTTAGCAGCACTGGCGTCCCCATGTACGTATGTAAAAATTGCGCTCCTAATTTGGCCGAAACTGCAAGACGAGAGTACTTCATGGCTCGCTCATATAAAGTACCTGAGGGAAGAAACGCCCTATGGCGGTATATGGATTTCACCAAGTTCGTTAGCCTTCTTTCCACGAAGACCCTTTATTTTCCAAGTGCAGTCTGTTTCGATGATGTTTGGGACGGCGCAAAAGGGCTAAGAAAGAACAAAAAGTTATGGGATGAGCATTTTTTGGACTATTTTCGGCACTCACTTCGCACTATTCCGAGCGATATGGCCCCACCCCTATCTGCTGGGGAGGTAGAGTCTGAGGCCATAAGATTGCTGCGTGAGCTCGAAGAAGGTGGAGAGCTCGATCGAAAGAAAACTTTCGTAAATTGCTGGCACGAAAACAATTATGAATCAGAGGCAATGTGGAAGCTCTACTCATCGGCAGCGCACCATGCAATTTCTGTAAAAACGACGTACGAACATCTCTACCAAGCCCTTGGGAGGAATCCGCGAATTGCAATTGGCAGAGTTCAGTATGTCGACTTGAACAGCGACTTCGTGAATGTGAACGACGCGTTTTGGCGAAAACAGAAATCCTTCGAGCACGAGCGAGAAGTGCGGGCGATCCTAAAGAAGCCTGAGCATGATGGCTTAGGTTTGGCAATTCCGTGTGACGTCGAAAAACTTATAAAGCGAGTAATTGTTTCGCCCCGCGCCCCGGAATGGTTTTTTGCGTTGGTGAATAATGTAAGTACAGCCTATGGGTACAAACTGACAATAGAACAGTCGTCATTGATTCAAGAGCCATTCTTCTAGAGAAGTCTGTTGTTACAAAATTCTGAAAGCGCATCCAAAATCTATTTTCTTTAAATTTGATTGGATAGACAATGTCGGAATTATTGGAACTCGCAAAGCCCTGTGCCCTCTGTCGCGAGCCGCAGCAACTAAAGAACTCCCATATCATTCCGGAATTCTTGTATGAGTCGCTATACGACGACGAAATACATCGTTTTCATGTTTTATCGATCATTCCAGGCCAAGGTAATTCGTTTAAGCAAAAAGGGATTGGGGAGCGGCTACTTTGTGAAATGTGTGAACAAAGACTCTCGGTCTGGGAACGCTACACTAGTTTAGCTTTGAAGGGGGGAATCGAACTTACCCATCGCAGAGAAGGAAATTTCTTGTACGTGAGTGGATTAGACTATGAAAAATTCAGGCTTTTTCAGCTGTCGATACTCTGGCGTGCATCTGTATCAACACTTCAATTCTTCAAAAAAGTTCACCTCGGAAGACATGAAGAATCTCTTCGTCGGCTATTGCTGGCCAAAGACCCCGGGAATCCTTCACGCTATGGATGCCTGATGACTGGATTGAAGTTTGAAAACGAGAATTTCACGCAACTCATCATGCCGCCAGAGCGACTGAAGCACTCAGGACACACCGCCTATCGTTTTATATTCGGCGGCTTCGAGTGGATTTTCTTGGTCTCTAGTCATGATGTATTACCACCGCTGTCAACTGCAGTTCTACAGCAGTCTGGTGAAGCGCTACTCCGTATCAAGGATATACGCGAAATGCCAGATATTACCTATTTCTCCAAAGAGTTAGTTCGCTTGGAACGTAGCCAGCGAATGGGTAGCTCATTGACCAGTTAACGCTACATCCTTAGTCAATCGCGACCAGTTGAGGTATACCTCAGATTGACACGTAATCAATCTTTCATTTGTCTCGGACTTCCCCAGTCCCAAGTCAAGCTAGCGCTAGTTGTAGTCGGAGGCCAACCTATGGATAACCAGATGGACGGATAGATCCCTTTCCCACAGGGATTGCTCACAGGCACACCGGGCGCAACCACATTAGCCCCCTCCTGACGCGGCCTTCGGTCTTGCCCTATCCATTTTGATATTTTCTTTGAATAAAACCCTGGACGAAGAGGCTACCGTAGAAATTTAACTTAAACCGAGCCGCCTCCATAAAAGTCGGGGCGATTCATCGGCCGGGTATCAGCTCTCGAGAGTCCAAAGAGGATCGAACAGAACCGCTGTGTTTTCGTCACTTAACTGATCGTTCCAACGTAACGTTCCTCCGCTATCAATCCAGGTAACATGCCGCGTATTGGTAAAGCTATAGTAACCGCAGGCCAAATGCGTAACTTGGCCGCGGCGGGCAGAATGTATTCCCCAGTTCTTCCAAAACTGGTCCTTTTTTACCACCAAGTTCAATGATCCACTCTGGCGGACACTTGGATAAACGATTGCTGAGACAACTTGTTGCTTTTCGAAAATGCATTTCGCTAAATAGGAGCACCTTACATAATCGTCATCGTCACTGATCAAGCAGTCAAGTAGGAACGTGTCTGCCATCAAAAGCGACTTTGCCTCATCATGCTTAAAGGCTTTGATAATATTGGACAGCTGATTAGAAAACTCTCCAGACAAAAATCCCCTTCCAGTACGGTGAATCTGCGTGAGCTCACCAATCGGTAGAAGGCGGATACTTCTTCCAGGCAATATTGAGAACTGTGCAAGCAGAACATCATCATCCTCCACACAAATTTCGCTAAACGCAGTTTCAAAACGATCAGCCAGATATAAGACTTGAAATCCTGCCGGGTTTGCTCGCCCGACTGCCGCTGGTGCATCTGGTTTCCATATAAGGTCGCGCACTTTCGAAGGACATTCGTCCACACCTAACTTTCGAGCACGTTTATAACTCCAGCCAGGCCCCCACTCAAGACTTAGCGTTGGATGACGGTTGACTAAAAAAGAAATGAAAGCCAATTGTTCATCCAACGTACTCGATGGATAGTGTCGGATTGCGGATACCAGATCAGCTAGTGGAACTGTTGGAAACTTTTCAGTAATGCTTTGCATTGATCGGTTTTAATGTAGCAAAAGGGAGTCCTTGTGCAACAACGAATTCGAGTTGCCATTTGTTATCCAAAAGGGAAGCCGGTGAAGTCAAAATCATGGCCAATGGCTTATAATGATAGACTTCCGAATTTTGCCTAAAACTGCCTTCCATAGCGCCACCTCTGATTCTCGATAAGATAGATTGATACGAATTTCCTGGCTGGATGTAAATATCTGGTTTATTTGAACGAGGACTGGACCTTTCGGGCCGCTGCGTCGGTACTCAGTAATAATGGCAGGATAGCCAGAAATTTTCTCGATTCGAGAACCTAAAAAATCTAGTAATTTATTACCCTGAAGAGGGAGCATCTCCAATAGACGTTGGCGCATCAAATTTTCCAGTTCACGAACATCTGTTGCGGTCATGGATCCAAAATCCGATAGAGAAACAGAGGGTGGAACGGTTGAGTCAACTCTCACTGCGGCATAGGTGGATCGGGGCATAGAATTTGCCGCTATTAAATTTGTTTCATTACCTTCTGGTAAGCCAATACCGGATAAATCCATAACAGCTTCTGCAGACGTTGCTATTACGTTATTAAAATCTTCGCCAAGCAACCACCAGTTTTTGGGAATCTGTAACTCAATACCACGAGGAAGCTTTACGGACGTGAAGTTAGAAGATGATTGCGCTTCTAATGGAAACAACCCAAATAAAAACAGAAAAGCAAATACCACTGGATGAAAACCCGTGAGGGGGAACTGAACAATTTTTGTACTGTCATACCGCTCTTTCTTCCCTTTATCTATGGCACGGAAGTTGCATATATCAGCGAACGCCTTCCGGGAATCCAAGCTCGATAAAGCAACTGATTATAGGATCTAGCTGCCTGCCTGAAGTACTTTGACGCCGCGCGCATCTGTTATGCTCCAAAGATAGTTTGGATGTCGATTCAAAACCGCAATGGAAAATTCCTTAATCGTTAACGGATTAACGCTCACGTTAGCGATATATCTCAGGGGCACGTCTACATCACCGTCACCCACTTCTTTATCCGGTGTAAGCATGATAGTTAATTGAGTGACGAGCCAATCACTGTTGCCGTTGTATATTCTGCCGCTAAAATTATTTCCAATGGTTTGCCCACTGCCCTCAAGACGGGCGATGGCGTCAGATGAAAGCACAGCGTCGCGGTTTACTACAACACGCGATTGTGCCGTACATGATCTTTGAATTACTCTGGCTGCTACGTCGCTGCTTACGTTCGCCATGTGGTCAAGGATACATTCATCGTAATCTTGGGCCAGCGGAAACTTTGACGTTTCCTTATGGCGGTCACAAGCCGATAAATAAAGAGCAAATCCGGCAAGAATGAAGAATTTTATGTACCGCATGTATGGAGGCAACCGAGATTTGAGCATGTTAATTCCTTGCTTGTTTCACCATGCTTCAGGCGCACGAAGATAAGATAATTGGGATATATGGAAGTTTTTGAGGGTGTCCGCGATTTTGTGTAATCGGGGAATCGTTTAATGCTGTGGCATACGCTCATCGAACATGATGGTAAATCGATTCAGTGCTGCTTTCCAGTTCTGAATCGGCATCGTCCATTTCTTGCTGATATTGCGCAGTGCCAGATAGTACAGCTTGATCAAGGCATCGTCATTCGGAAATGAGCCGCGGTTTTTGGTAACTTTGCGCAGACTCA
>JBDSOQ010000202.1:0-2619 GCA_039914755.1 Nitrosospira sp.
CGCGCATCGATATCGTCGATGTCGCGGCCCGATTGCTGTAGCGCATCCCGAATAGTGATCTGCTGCATGGGTGGCATCAACCTCAAACTATGCCCTGGCGTTGCAATCCATCCGCCATGAAGGCAGATAGAACCGCGAGGGAACAAGGGTGGCGACGGGGAGGAAAATATATCGCTCTACTCCCCCATCGCCGCCAATTGCTCCGCCTGATGCTCGGACATTAGCGCAGAACACAGGTCGCTCAAATCGCCATCCATAATCTGCTCGATCTTGTAAAGCGTGAGGTTGATACGGTGGTCGGTTATTCGTCCCTGGGGAAAATTATAGGTACGAATGCGCCCCGAACGATCACCGCTGCCGATCAGCGACTTGCGCGTAGCAGCCTGCTTGTCCTGTTGTTCCCGCATTTGCTTGTCGCGAATCCGTGCCGCAAGGACGCTCATTGCTTGCGCCTTGTTTTTGTGTTGCGAGCGGCCATCCTGGCATTCGACCACGATACCTGTCGGCAGATGCGTGATGCGCACCGCGGAATCGGTCTTGTTGATATGCTGACCGCCCGCGCCCGAAGCGCGATAAGTATCGATCCGTAACTCAGCCGGGTTCAGGGCTACCTCCATGACCTCGTCCGCCTCGGGCATCACCGCAATAGTACAGGCGGAAGTATGAATACGGCCTTGGGTCTCGGTAGCGGGAACACGCTGGACCCGATGGCCGCCAGATTCAAACTTGAGCTTGGAGTAGGCGCCATTCCCGATGATCTTGGCGATGATCTCCTTATAACCGCCGGCTTCGGACGGACTTTGCGAGATTACCTCGACCTGCCAGCGCTGGCGTTCCGCGAAGCGTGTATACATCCGGAACAGATCGCCGGCGAATAATGCGGATTCGTCTCCACCCGTTCCGGCACGGATTTCAAGAAAAATATTGCGCTCGTCGTTGGGGTCTTTAGGCAGCAACTGCTTCTGCAATTCCGCGCCGAATCGCACGAGCTTCTCTTTACCGTCACGTATTTCGGCGTCGGCAAACTCGCGCATATCAGCATCGCCACACATTCCCTGCGCGGTGTGAATATCGCGCTCACTTTGCAGATAAGCGTCATAAAGCTCGACCACCGGCGCAATCTCCGCACGTTCCCGCGTCAGCTTGCGATAGTTATCGAGATTGGAGACGATCGTTTCGCTGCTCAGCAGGCGATTCAGCTCCTCCAGGCGCACGCTGAGCTGCGTGAGCTTGGCAGTCATGCTTTTGTTCATTCTGGACGGTGGAGGTGGTACAGTCGGTTGATCAGATCGACCAGATCGTCACGCTCGTCCGCTGCGGCGTGATTGAGTGCATAGGAAGGCAGATGCAAGAATTTATTGGTCAGGCCATTACTCAAGGATTCCAATATTTTTTGCGGGTCTTCGCCCTTGGCCAGAAGCTTCGTCGCCCGCTCCATTTCATGGCGCCTGTACCGTTCGGCCTGGTCACGCAGCGCACGTATGGTGGGCACCATTTCGCGCGATTCCAGCCAGTGCATGAAGTTGACCACGTTTGAATCAATGATTGCCTCGGCCTGAGCTACCGCGCCCAGACGGGAATCCAGCCCTTCCTTGACGATATCGGCAAGATCGTCCACGGAATAAAGAAATACGTCATCCAGTTCCGCCACCTCCGGCTCGACGTCCCGCGGCACGGCCAGATCCACCATGAAAATCGGACGATGCTTGCGGGCTTTTATCGCGCGCTCTAGCATGCCTTTGCCGAGTATGGGCAGGGTACTCGCGGTGCAGGTCACCACAATGTCGTGCAGCGCCAGTTGTTCAGGCAGCTCATTCAAGGCAATGACCTGCGCGTTGAAGCGATGCGCCAGGGCTTGCGCGCGCTCGCTGGTGCGATTGGCGACGGTGATGCGCTTCGGATGGCGCGCGGCAAAATGGCTGGCACATAACTCGATCATTTCGCCCGCGCCGATAAACAACACGCGCTGCTCGCTGATGTCGCCAAAAATCCGCTCCGCCAACCGCGTGGCGGCCGCAGCCATGGAAACCGAGTTCGCACCGATCTCGGTGGAACTGCGAACCTCCTTGGCGACAAAAAACGTGCGCTGGAACAGCTTGTGCAACAACATGCCGAGCGTACCGGCGTGTTCAGCGGATTTCACCGCATTTTTCAACTGTCCGAGTATCTGCGGCTCGCCCAGCACCATGGAATCCAGTCCGCTGGCGACGCGAAATGCGTGCTTCACAGCCTTTTCGCGAGGCAACTTGTAGAGATACGGCTCCAGTTCCCGCGTCTGCAAATGATGAAAATTCGCCAGCCAGTGCGTGGCTTCCTCCGGCTTTTCGGTGCTGCAATAAACCTCGGTACGATTGCAGGTCGAAACAATCGCCGCCTCGCCCACCGGATGATGCGCCACCAGGTCGTGCAAGGCATGCTCCATGGCATCTTCCGGAAAAGAAACCTGCTCGCGCACATCGAGCGGCGCGGTTTGATGGTTAATGCCAAAGGCAAATAACTGCATGGAGGACAATGTGAGTAACCGGTGACGAAATTGAAAATTTGCTGATTATAGTATTACAATCATTTGAATACCATCACTTAGAAGAGTTTCAGGTTTGCAGAAAAATAGCGGGGTTT
>JBDSOQ010000156.1:0-7299 GCA_039914755.1 Nitrosospira sp.
AAATACAATCTCCTGAGAAAAGCAGTTCGACCTTTTGTGAATCATTTCATCGCTGTCAGCAGGGATTTGGAGAATTGGCTCGCCAACACCGTAGGGGCTGCACCGGATCGCATCAGCCAAGTCTACAATGGAGTCGACAGTTTGCGTTTTCGTCCGCGCAATCGCAAAGACTCTGGAGTCGGGAATTTCCCGGAACTGCGGGAAGGATTTTTTACGGAGAGTACTTTTGTCATAGGTAGTGTCGGCAGGATGACGGACGTAAAAAATTTTCCCTGTCTGGTTCGGGCTTTCCTGATGCTTTTGGAAGAAATGCCCGCCGCTCGGGAAAGACTTCGGCTTCTGATTGTGGGTGACGGAAATTCGCGATCGGAATGCATCGGAATGTTGCGCGAAGCCGGAGCGGAAACCCTCGCCTGGCTCCCAGGTGAACGAGCCGACATTCCGGAGTTGATGCGGGCTATGGACCTGTTTGTGCTGCCCTCGTTGGGCGAAGGCATTTCGAATACGATATTGGAAGCCATGTCCACTGGCTTGCCGACGGTAGCAACTCGTGTTGGTGGCAATGTGGAGCTTGTGAGCGAGGGCGTTACCGGGATGCTCATTTCGCCGGACGCGCCGGCTGCGATGATGGAGGCGATATTAAAATACTATCGAAACCCGGATCTGATTGCCAATCACGGCAAAGTAGCCCGGCAACAAATTGAGACAAGCTTCAGTATGGATGCCATGACCCAGGGCTATCTGCGGGTCTATGACAAGGCTTTACGCCTGCGATCGGATTAAGGAAAAAAGCATGTGTGGAATCGTCGGACTGTTTGATACCCGTGGCCAGAGAGAAATCGACCGGCAATTGCTCGGGCGCATGAATCAGACGCAGGTTCACCGCGGACCGGATGAAGGGCAACTATATACAGAGGCTGGGATAGGTCTTGGCCACCGCCGCCTTTCAATAATGGACGTTTCCAGCGGACAGCAGCCGCTTTTTAACGAAGACGGCACCGTTGTCGTCGTTTTCAATGGTGAAATCTATAATTTTCAGGAACTCGCCAAGGAACTTGTCGTCCTGGGACATGATTTTCGCACCCATTGTGATACGGAAGTTATTGTCCATGCCTGGGAAGAGTGGGGTGAACTTTGCGTAGACCGGTTTCGCGGCATGTTTGCCTTCGGTTTGTGGGATCGTAACCGCGAGGTGCTGTTTCTTGCGCGCGACCGGCTTGGTATCAAGCCGCTCTATTATAGTCTGCTGAACGATGGCACATTCATTTTCGCTTCCGAGCTAAAGGCTCTGCTTGCACACCCGGATTTTCGCCGGGACATGGATCCCCACGCCATCGAAGATTATTTCGCTTATGGCTATGTTCCTGAACCAAAAACCATATTCACGCAGGCTCTCAAATTGCCGCCTGCTCATACACTGAAGCTTCATCGCGGCCAGAGTACACTGCGCCCGCGCCAGTACTGGGAGATACCGTTCACCCCGAACGAGTGTACCAGTGTGCAAGAGGCGCAGGAAGAGCTGATTGTCCGGTTGCGTGAATCGGTAAAGATCCACCTTATGACCGAAGTTCCTCTGGGCGCTTTCTTGTCCGGTGGAGTCGACTCCAGCGCGGTGGTGGCAATGATGGCCAATCTTATGGAAGAACCGGTTAATACATGCTCCATCTCATTTGGGGATCCCGCATTCAATGAATCCCAATATGCGCAAAAGGTGGCGGATCGCTATCGCACTCAGCATAATATGGAGCAGGTAGACGCAGACGATTTCGACCTTATAGACAAGCTGGCTTCTCTATATGATGAACCATTCGCAGACAGTTCGGCCATGCCTACCTATCGGGTTTGCGAGCTGGCCAGGAAACGCGTCACTGTTGCATTGTCGGGAGACGGTGGCGATGAAAATCTTGCCGGCTACCGCCGCTACCGTTGGCACCTTTATGAGGAACGGATGAGGTCCATGTTGCCGCTGGGATTTCGTAAGCCCTTGTTTGGCGTGCTGGGAAATGCATATCCCAAGGCTGATTGGGCGCCCAAGGTCTTGCGTGCAAAATCCACATTTGAAGCGCTCGCCCGCGACTCCGTCGAAGGATATTTCCACGGTGTTTCCATCATGAAAGATCGAATGCGCCAACGCCTGTTCAGTGCTTCTTTCAAACGCAATCTCCAGGGATACGACGCAGTGGAAGTGCTACGTGCGCATGCTGGAAAATGCCCTGTACAGGATCCCCTTTCCCTTGTGCAATATCTGGATATGAAGACTTACCTCGTTGGCGATATCCTTACTAAAGTGGATCGGGCAAGCATGGCGCATGCACTGGAAGTACGTGTCCCGCTGCTGGATCATAAGCTGGTCGAGTGGATATCCGGTCTTCCAGCCTCTCTCAAACTGCGCGGCCATGAAGGCAAATACGTGTTCAAGAAAGCGCTGGAACCCTACCTTTCCGATGACATCCTTTACAGGGACAAAATGGGATTTTCGGTACCGCTGGCAAGCTGGTTTCGCGGTCCGCTTCGCCAAAGGCTGAACGATGCATTAATGGGCCCGACTTTGGCCGACACGGGATTCTTCAATAAGGCGTTTCTAAAGGAGATGCTTGAACAGCATCAATCGGGACGGCGCGATTATAGTGCTTCGCTCTGGTCACTGCTGATGTTCGAATCATTTTTGCGTAATGTGCTCGACACGAAGCAACCCGGCGTGCATAAGAATGACCTGAGGGTGGCATGACGTTCTATGGCGGAAATCCGGCAATTCTACAACCCCGGGATCATGTGATTACCTGGAAAGCGGCATCGCCGGGCTTCTCATTTATCTCCGACGTAATGCGATCTGATCATTTCGTTGGGCCGTAAAGTTATCGGTCGCGTTTCTCCTGCTGACTGAGCATAAATCCTGGAAGGTGCGACAAGACGATGGACGTATTTCTCACCGTTGACGTAGAAGTTTGGTGTGATGGTTGGGACGACATTGATGCCAAATTCCCGGCCGCATTCCAGCGATATATTTACGGGCCTACGTCAAGGGGTAATTACGGCTTGCCGCATCAACTGCATCAATTACAGGAGCATGGCCTGACCGGCGTATTTTTTGTCGAACCGCTTTTCTCGACCCGCTTCGGGCGGGAGCCATTAGCCGAAATTGTCGGTCTTATTCGGGAACGAGGCCATGAAATACAGCTTCACCTGCATACCGAGTGGGTTGACGAGTCCAACGAACCTCTGCTCGACAACGTAACTGGTAAAAAGCAGTTTCTGCGATATTTTTCTTTAAAAGAACAGACAATTTTGATTCGTGCAGGTGCGGAGTTGATTGAATTGGCAGGCGGGCAGCATATAAGCGCGTTTCGCGCTGGAGGCTTCGGCTTCAACAGGGACACGCTTCGTGCCCTTGCCGCCAATCGCATTGCTTTCGATAGCAGCTACAACGCCAGCATGTTTGGATTGGACAGTGGAGTTAATCCGGATGTTACACTTGTCGAACCAATTGAATGTGAAGGGGTTTTCGAGTACCCCATGACGGTTTTTGATGGGGGCACGCATTCACTGCGGCATGCGCAGGTAACAGCATGTTCGTACCGGGAGATGGAGGGCTTGCTCTGGCAAGCGCTGGAAGCCGGGCGTAAAGCTTTTGTTATCCTCTCTCATAATTTCGAGTTGCTCAATAGCAGTATGAGCCGACCGGATGATATCGTAGTAGCCCGCTTTCGCAAGCTCTGCTCATTTCTGGATCGCCATCGGGATTGCTTTCATGTCCGCGGGTTTCATGGTTTGACACCTACTTCGGCATTTTCGCAACCGGCGCCGCTTACCTCGCCGATCTGGAAAACCGGACTAAGAATGCTGGAACAAGGAATACGGCGGAGGTACTGAATCGGGGGTGGCGTTATCATAATGTTTCCATGAAACATCAGCTTGGCGATAAACACTGTTCGCGCCCGAGTTATGAATTACAAATCCAGGAGTAGGGCTTGAGGGTAAGCCATAACGCACGTATTGGAGTTAACCGGAAAACTGATGAGGCCGGAATATGTTATTTAACTATCGAAGTTTTCACTGCCGTATCGGTAAAACATGCTAATCAAACAGATTATGAAGTGGCTGGTGGACACTGAGATGGTCGCTCGCGTAATTGAAGTGCTGGACCGGCGATCAGACAATCGAATGACCGAGCTTGGAATGCTGAGCCAGGCTTTCGAGTTTGTAAAGATCAACGAAGTACCGGGAGATTACTTCGAGTTCGGGTTATGGCGGGGCAAGACCTTTAGCTATGCACACCGGATGAAGCGGCGCTATGGCCAACGCGACAGGAAGCTGTGGGGATTTGACTCGTTTCAGGGGTTACCTGCAACAGAAGAACATCCTGATAACATATGGTATGAAGGGCAGTTTGCCTGCACTCGCCCCGAATTCGAAGCGATCCTCGCATCGCGGGGAATTCGGTCGTCGGACTATGAATTGATTGAGGGTTTTTACAACGAGAGTCTAAATGATGTAGCGCATCGGCGATTACTCGGCCGGAAGGCCGCGATCATCTATATCGATTGCGATCTATACGACTCAACCATTCAGGTGCTCAATTTCATTCGAGATTACGTCGTAAATGGTTCCATTGTCTGCTTTGACGACTTCTACAATTATAAAGGGGATCCTGCACAGGGAGAGCAAAAAGCGCTGGCAGAGCTTATGCAACGCGAAACACAGCTACACTTTATTCCATATCTGGACTACGCTCCTCTTGGGAAATCCTTTATCTGCAGACTAAAGTAGAGGTGGAATGTGGAAATCAACGACTGCTATAAGGAGAGATAGTATTACCGATGTTTGAATTCGATAAGTATGAAATGCATTTGCATGCGGATCGAAATCTGGTACCGCTACTATCTTATAAGCCCGTCCAGAACATTGAGAGGATGTCGTTGCTCATGTGGGGCGAGCACTGCGTGGAGTGCGCTGCGCCAGGCTGCTTCGCGACCTGCGATCTCTACCAGAGCAGGCCTGACCAGCGCTGCAGGCGTCTGACCTACGGCATGTATCGCAACCGGCAGTTTCCGTCCACACGCGGCTATGGGGCTGAAGTCACATTCAAGAAGTGGGGCAAGATTGAGGCGCGTGGCAATACGCTGATGCTGCCGGCCAGTGTGACTCTCATGGTTGAACGCATGATTGGCCTGCTCGCGCCATGTGCGAATGCGGTTGGGACATTCATGTACCGACTGACACGCGACATTCGATGGTCATACCTGGAGCATGCGCTTCTTGAACGATTCGCGCGTTGGTTGCACCGGAAAAATCGTGCACGCTCAAAGCCGGAATTTTTCCTGCTCGAAGTCTACAATCCCATGGACTCATCGGTGCGGATGCAGGTCAATATGTCGGTAACGGCTGAAATGATCAGTAAACTGCCGCACTCGGCACAATTTCCCCGCCCATTCCGAGCCTCCGTAATGCTGGCGCCGGGATATTCACGCCATGAGTTTGGCCGCGAAGAATTTGCATTGGTCACGGAGTGCGGCCTTCCTTTCGATATCGCTATTATTCCGGATGGGGAGGAAACGTCGCGGGTTGTTTTTCTCACTGCCGATTTCGTTGTCCACCTCAAATCTACGAGTGTCGCTGGTTCAGACCATCCCAATATAAAATGTGTAGTCTGGGATCTCGATAACACGATCTGGAACGGTATACTGCTTGAAAATGAGGCAGTGGTTCCGAGACCAAAAGTACTTGAGTTGCTGCGCTTTTTCGATGAACGAGGGGTTTTGCTTAGTATTGTGAGCAAGAATGATGAGGCAAGCGCGTGGCGCCGTCTCGAAGAATTAGGTATAGCAAGTTATTTCCTGTTTCCCCAGATCAATTTGCTTCCCAAGAGTGAAAATGTCAAGGCAATCGCTGCGCAACTCAATATTGGCCTGGATACGTTCGCTTTCATAGACGACAATCCGTTCGAGCTGGAAGAAGTATCGCGAGTACTAAAAGAAGTTGATTGCGTGAACGCAGCCGATATCGAGCACCTTTTTTCAAATCCTCGCTATCAAGGTGCTACCAGCGACGAAGCCAGAAAACGCAACCGATTTTACCGGGAAGAGTTTGTGCGCAAGAAGAGCGCATCCAGGTTTGGCTCGGATTATCTTGGGTTCCTGGCAGCATGCGAAATAAAGCTTCACATTGATATTTATACGGATGACGATCTTGATCGTGTTTCGGAACTTGTCCAACGCACGAATCAATTGAATTTTTCAGGGCGTAAATACCTCAGGAGCGAGATATTGCCAATTCTCGCCGATGAAGCGGTCAAGAAATATGTACTCCGTTGCGCCGATAACTACGGTTCCTACGGTACAGTCGGTTTCTGTATAGCTCGTTCCGCAGAGCACGAGATACGTGTTGAGGATTTCATGCTCTCGTGTCGCGTGCAGGGGAGATTTATCGAGCAAGCCTTCTTTAGTTACTTGGTGAATGAACATAATGCGCCGGCGCTACAGAGCTTATGGGTCAATTTCAAACCCACTGGACGCAATGTTCCGGCCCAGCAAGTGCTTGAGAGTCTAAATTTCATTTCGTGCTCGTCGGGCAAAGGTTTGCGTATTGACCTAAGCTTGCATTCGCTTGAGTGCAACTTCATATCTCTGGAGTCCTCGTCCGCACGGGAAGCGTCTCAGACATGACCGAGTCAAATCATTGAAATTCAAGCTGGTCAGCTAATTCGGATTCATCGTGGCGATATTGCATAACCCAACACAAGCCGTAAGACGCGGCGGAATCGAATAATCAGCTCAACCGGTCCGGCCAGACTTGAACAATCGCTGCTTATTAAAAACTGCATGCGGAAATGCTTTCCTATCCGCGAGTTGATGGTTTGATGCTCGCTTCGGCATTTTCACAAGCGGTGCTGCTTATCTCGTCAATCTGGAAAGCCGCACGAAGAATGCCGGAAGGCGGAGGTATCGTTGAATCGAAAATGGCATTATCATAAAGTTCCCATAAAGCTTCAGCTCGGCGATAAGACACTGCTCGCGCCTGAATTATGGTTGCAAGTTCGTGAAGTGGGGATTGATGATGAAACTCTACCAGTGGCGGAACCGATACCGCCAGCCGACCCTCTGCAGACGAATAGCCAGGGTTTCCTGATACGATCGCTGCGCATCATCGGTGAGCAACTGGTACTGAGAGAGCGAGACGGTTACCTCTGCTATATATCTTCCCGGCACCAACGGTACTACATCGATATGCGCCAACCGTTTGAAGAGTACAAAGGCAAATTTTCCTCCAAGACGCGCTCAACTCTCAACCGTAAAGTCCGGA
>JBDSOQ010000038.1:0-10480 GCA_039914755.1 Nitrosospira sp.
GAGCGTCAAATAATATGAAATATTGTTATTAATCACGACACTGATCTATTAAATGAGCGGTCAGCTACCGGATTTAGGATAATACATCACTTCGATATTTATCGAACCAGGCAAGTGTAGGGTATTACCGTCAAAACTAAAAAGATGACTGTATTTCCGGATCAGCTTACTTCGGTGGTGCGGCAGGAATCAGCGGGAACGGTGAGCACAATATGTGTGAGCCGGGACAAGGATAGTGCAGCTATCAGTCCTGCCGCAACTCAAATCAGCAATATGAGGGTTGGTATGAAAAACGAAATTGGAATAATCGGTAGAAGTCTCTCTATTTTCGGCGCGCTATTTTTATTGTGCGCATCAGCGAGTACGTGGGCTGATAAAGATGAGGAAAGCCTCATTGCTGCATCTGGCAAAGGCGATCTTTCGCGGGTCAAGACACTGCTCGCCACAAAGGTCAATGTGAATGCGCACGCACCCGACGGTGTTACTGCCTTGATGGCGGCGTCCCAGAACGGCTATGAAGAGGTGGCGCAAGTGCTGATCCAGGCCAAGGCGGATGTGAACGCAAAGACGAGCAACGGCACTACCGCGTTGATGCAGGCTTCGCAGAAAGGTCACCGGCAGGTGGTGCAGGAACTGATTGCCGCCAAGGCCGACGTGAATGCCAGGAGAGGCGACGGCGTTACCGTATTGATGCAGGCATCGCAGGAAGGACAACGGCAGATCGTACAAATGCTGCTCGCCGCCGGGGCCGATGTAAATGCCAGATTAAGCAATGGCGCTACCGCACTCATGCTGGCGTCACAGATCGGCCATACGGGAGTGGCGCAAACACTGCTCGCCGCCAAGGCCGACGTGAACGCGACGGCAGGTAACGGCGCAACCGCACTCATGCTGGCATCCAGGTATCATCATCAGGATGTGGTAAAACTCCTCAAGGATGCGGGAGCCAGATAAGCACGGACGCCGCACCCTGGCAGCCTGTCGGACTTAAAGGAAATCGGCTGCAAAAGCGTCTGGCTGGTTCATATTTTGCCGCTTTTTCAGCCAATAGAATAACTATTGGTCTTCAAAATCCTCAAAATCTGCCCTCACCCAGTCACTTTTTCGCTGCGATTCTTTAAGTCCGACAGGCTGCTAGTGCAGACCTGCCCCGATCGCAGCGGCAGTCTTATCCGCAGATCGACTCGCTGCGTCCGGCTGATGCAGTCTTCATTGTGCGGTCCAGGAAAGGTGGTACTGTTCCGGGAAAGGACCGGCCTTATAGTCGATCGGGGCTTTAGCCGCAATGTTCTGCCGGATCAGGACCTGGCGCACCATCTCCGGGATCATGACCATGCCGACGTAGCGCCCCAGGCATTCATGGCTGCCGAAGCCGAAATGAAAATAGTTATACCAGTTACGCTTCGGAATAAACTCGTCTGGTGACTCAAACGCTCTCTCGTAGAACATTGCCGACAAGGTTACCGGCAGCACATAGGTTCCCGCGCGAAGCAACGTTGCATGTTCCGTGCCCTTGGCTGCGGTATAGTCGCTTTCGCACGTGCGGAACAAATAAGGCGTGATCGGCACGAAGCGCAGCGCCTCCCAGACGAAGCCATCGAATTCAGCGGGGTCTTCCTGCTGAGCAGCGGTTGTTGCCTTGGCAAGCCATTCCGGACGATCCAGCAGATACTGCATTACCTGCGCAACCGCCTGCGAGGTCGTCTCGATGGCGCCGATCAATAGACCGCCCGCGTTAGTCCCCAGGCGTTTGATATCGAAATCCAGTTGTTTTGGATAATCCGTGCGCAACATTCTGGTCACGATATCATCGTCCAATCGAATGAGGGTCGAAAAGGTGAGTTGTTCAGCCTTTACTTGCAGCAAGCGTCGAGCAATGAGTTCGACGATGAACTTGCCCAGCTCTTTGGAAGTTTCATTGTGACGGTCGATGATGTATTGGGATTTTTCCGGCGGCAGCGCGTCAAAAGGATGGTTATGAAAGGTATCGCATTGGTTCCAGTAAGACCATTCGATCAAATCGGCGCGCTTTGCTCCGGTAAGCCCGAAATATTCTCGCACCAGGGTGGCAGGCACCATGCGGCAATAATTGCCGACCAACTCGATGTTGCCATGGGCATTGTCGAGTATGTCCTTGGAAATCTTGCCCACCATTTCGCGCACCGCCGGCAAGTCATCGCGATTCAGCATGCACTGCATCAGGGATTTTTCACGTGTATGCAGGGCATCGTCATCATGCATCATCAGGTAGTTGCCCATTTTTGGCGCGTAAGGCGCAACCGTGAATACCTTGGGCATATTAAGCACTTCCCTGACATCGTCGAAGCGTGTGACCAAGGTGCATTTTGACGTCACCAGAATCGGTCGTTTTTCGCGCAACTCCTTAAAAAACGGCAGGGGTTCCGTATCGATCCAACGGCGGACCAATGCAAATTTATCTGAATCGGCAGCGGCATCATATTGCTCGAGGTAACGGCTTGTGCTCGCATTCATCTGTGGCTCCCTATGAGTTTTTAGATATGTTTTAGATATGAAATGTCAAATGATCAGGATTAAAGAGTCTTCAGGTATTCAAGCAAGTCGAGGCGATCCTCCCTGGACATGGGGTACAGGCATTTGTCTTTAATGGAGGGGTCCTCGTCTTTAATGTTTTCGTCCGTGCATTGGTCCTTGATCTTCTGGTCTACCGGTCCGTTAGACTCGTCGGCCATGCGTCTTACCCCATATTCGTGGCCCGCGTTGCTGTTTCCTTTGGTATAGCCTCCCCGATCGTCCTTGATGCCTTTCGTATTGAAGAGAAAGCCGCCGTAACCGCTGCTTTTGAAACCCACTTTGGCTGGATCGAACTCGCGCGATCCGACTTCAAACTCGTCAGGGCGGTATTCACCATCGTCCGCGTCTCCGGGACGTTTTTTCGGCAGCAGCAAATCGTAGAGCGTCGGCACAGAACCATTATGTAAATAAGGCGCGGTCGCCCAGATACCATTCAGCGGCCGTGCCTTATAAGCTTTCAGCGAGGCAACCGGATTGGCTGTGGTATCGGGATCGTAGTCGCCGCGCTTGATCGAAGGCTTGATCGCATTATCGCGAAAGCCTGTCGCCAAATTGTAGAGCCACTCGGACCAACGCTGTAAAAACCATTTGTCCGGTTCCGGGGTGGCGACCACCCCTATGGTCGCTTTGGTCAGCAAAGCCGAAACCGGCGCGCGCTGATCGAGCAGAATATCGCCTACGCCACCGGCGGAAACATACCGGTTGCGCTGAATACCCGAGAAACCCTGGTAATTTACGCTGTTCTCGGCCATCTGAGGATCGGTACCGACATCACTGGCCCGTGACATGTGTGCTACCACGCGGCGATCGGTATCGTCTCGCTTGATATTCGAATGGCAACTGACGCAATGCCTGTTGAACAGGGACTTTCCCTTCACGAGACGAGACCTGTCGAAGGGCGGAAGGATATTCTCGGGCCATTGCGGAGACTGCAGGCTCAACAGGCGCGCTTCGATACGGCGCAGGTTGAGAACATTGACGGAAGAGTCGTAGCTGATATGCCTGCCGAACAGACCCTGGCCGGTAATAAGCGCAGGTAAGGAAAATCCGTCTCTTTCTGTCCAATCCAGGGTGCCGAATACACCAATCGCTTCCCCCGCATTGCGGGCGATTGCCTTCAATCCCGAATTTTCGGTAAGACCGTTCCATTGAACGTAATCATGCTGAGGCGTATCCCATAAAAATGGGTAGCTGACCGGCGCGTTAGGCGGATTAAACAGCTTATTCCTCAGCTTTCCGAGCGGTTCCAATCCCTCCAGAGTCCTGTTCCTGGTTAAAACCGCGAGGAGGTTGCGGACGATCTGGTCACGTTGCTCGCCACTGAGAACCCTGTCCGTATTTCCTGCTATCGACTCCAGTTCCTCTTCGCTTATCGCCGCGTTTTTCATTATCCACGGATCACTCAACAAATCCTTGAGTTCCTTGACGGTCACGATGTGTTCCAGGACCCGGTTGTAAATGCGTCCAAAGGCATCCAGCCGTGCATAACCGTAATGGGTCGTACTGTAGTTGATCGTGATGTAACTGACGAGACGCTCGGTATATTTCTGAAGGTCGGCCTTTACGTCAGCCTCCGTTTTGTATGTTCCCCGCGCCAATACATTTTTGACAAACCGGTTTTGGACCTCTTCATTTTCGCGAGTTGCTTTCATGGCGCGAACGATATCCGCCATGAACGTTTCCATATCAGCCCCCGCCGGACCGCCATCGATACGTATACCCTTGCCCTTGTAGTTTATTTGTCCGGTGTGGCAGGCGGCACAAGTCAGGCCCACGTAGTCATTGCCTTTGTATGTATCCTTGACGAAGCCAACCGGCAGTGCATCGGGATTGCTGGAAGTAGGTTTCTGTGGCAGGTAGCGGTAGCGATTCATGTTCTCATTGGATCGAAACGGCTCCGAAGTACCCTTTTTTTCCAGCACCATGAAGAAATCGTAGGGCATCATATCCGACCCCTGCGTCACGCTATAAAACCATAGGCTGTCGGCAGGCTGCCAGTTCTGGCTGGGAAGGTACTCCACCGTATCGAACTGATCGCCGAAAACATCCTGCTTTACCGTGGTCGCGCCCCGGTCCGGGTCTTTATCGAATGCTGCACAGGCGGGCAGGAGCGCGGTCACAAAAACCAACACAGGAATAAAAAATGCGCATCGTTTTTCTAACGCAGCAGAAGGCTGGTTCACGAGAGTTCCCTTTACCGAGAGTGAGAGGATGAGAATAAGAGCAACGCTCTAATATGATTATAGTTTATTTCCGCAAAATATCTGGCGGCGGCGATGGGCTGTGCTGTTCGGCACAGCCCTAATCGCGCAGTTTCCAAAAGCGATTGACCCCGAAAACCGACCCCGAAAACCGGCTCGACAGGTGTACGGCGCATCTTGAGTAACTCCGCATGAGCGCGTCGGCCGACATCAGCTCGATGGGCCTGAGCGTTCCAGAGGCCGGCAAAACATGGCAACAGCCGGATTCCTCTCATTTCCCCGTGAGATGGTGATGGTATTTGGCGGCGCTCCAGCACTGCCCCATACAGGGTTGCCCGCTGTGTTAGTATCCTCGGCAACTCAACATAGAATCAAATCATTGCCTATTACTGCCCGCTTAGCAGGTGTTTGCAGTGTCCCGGTGTTGCCGGCGATGCACTCTTTGGAGCCATACGCGGGTCCCTGACAGTCTTTGTTACGTAAAACGGACGCGCGCAAGAAAACTTTTGCCCTGAATTACAATCAAAGGCACGTATTGTGTGGTTTTCCCGGCATCCCGAGTTGGCAGGCGCCGAAAAGCCGGTGTCGCACACCGGTATCCACTTCATCGTCAAGTATTCTACCCCAGCCGGAGCGAGTCCTCCGAATCCTGGAAAGGCTACGTTTCGGGCTATAATTTGAGCAGCGGTATGCGACTGAACCGATGCATTTGCGATTCCTATAATCTTTAACGGCGTTCTCCGCAAACCATTTCATGAATGTTTTTTACGAAGAGGAAGGCACCTTCAAGGTGGGCTCAATACTTGCCGACAACACGACCTCGCTTCAAGTGGAGGCGCCTCACGGCAAGCGTGCAAAAATAAAAGCGGCTTCGGTGCTGCTTCGGTTTGACGCGCCCTCGCTGTCCGAATTCATGGATCTTGCGCAAAAGAAGGCAGAAGATCTGGACCCCGATTTTCTTTGGGAATGTTGCGAGATCGAGGCGGAGTTCGCCAGCGATGCGCTGGCTGCGGATTATTTCGGTCACGCCGCCACGCCGGAGGAAGCGGCGGCGGTGTTGATACGGCTGCACAGTGCGCCAATGTATTTTTACAAGAAGGGTCGCGGGCGCTACAAGGCTGCGCCACCGAAAGCGCTCGAGGCGGCGCTTGCGGGCCAGGAAAAAAGACGTCGCCAGGCGGAACAGCAGGCGCGCTATACGCAATTACTGAGCGAGTTCACGCTACCGGAAGAATTCAAGCCGTTGCTATCCAGCCTGCTCTATCGTCCCGACAAGAATGCAGTCGAGTGGAAAGCACTTGATGCCGCTTGTACTGCAAGCAAACTGAGCGTTTCCCAGCTGCTGGAGAAATGCGGTGCGATACCCTCCACGCATGACTATCATCTCAACCGTTTTCTGCTGGACCATTTTCCTGAAGGTACGGAGTTCGGGGTATTCGATTGCGCCGAGCTGCATGCCCCGGTAGATTTGCCGATTGCGGATGTGGCTGCCTTCAGTATAGATGATGTCACCACTACGGAAATTGACGATGCTTTTTCGGTTACTCCGCTCACGCTGGGGAGTGTCCGCATCGGTATCCATATCGCTGTCCCGACGTTGGGCATCGCGCCGGGTTCGCTGCTGGATATCCTGGCGGCACAGCGCCTTTCAACCGTATACATCCCAGGCGGGAAAATCACGATGTTTCCGGATGCCGTGATACAGCACTATACGTTGTGCGAAGAACGGTTGTGCCCGGTGGTTTCGATGTATCTCGACGTCGCGGATGACTTCACTGTTTTTGCTACAAGCAGCCGTATCGAACAAGTGAGAGTTGCCGCTAACCTCAGACATGACACGCTGGAAGCGCATTTTAACGAACATACCCTGGCGGGAGGAAAGCTGGATCATCCTTTCGGAAAAGAGTTGCTGTCGCTCTGGAACTTCGCCTGCAGGGCAGAAGTGCTCCGGGGCAAGGCCAACGACAGCAATAACGAGCGAATCGATTACTGCTTCAGCGTCAAGAATGATCGTATCGATATCAGTCAGCGCAGGCGGGGCTCCCCGATTGACAAGGTGGTATCGGAATTGATGATTTACGTTAATTCCGAATGGGGCAAGCTGCTTGCAGATAATAGCGTTGCCGGCATCTATCGCAGCCAGGGTGGCGGCAAGGTTAAAATAAGCACCTCTCCCGCACCGCATCAGGCATTGGGTGTTTCGCAGTATGCCTGGATCAGTTCGCCTATGCGCCGGTATGTCGATTTCATTAATCAGCGTCAACTGATCTCGCTGTTGCGCGGAGAGACACCGCCTTACACGAGAGAGGGCGAGAGTCTGCAGACGTTCATGCGGGATTTCGAAGCGACTTACGAGGTTTACGGAGATTTTCAGCGCAGCATGGAGCGCTACTGGTGCTTGCGTTGGCTGTTGCAGGAGAATATCAGCACAACCGGGGCGCAGGTATTGAAAGAAAACCTGGTGAAGCTGGACCGCCTTCCACTGGTGGCACGGGTTGCCTCGCTACCGGAAGTGCCGCCTGAAACGAATATCGAAGTTGAGATTTCCAATATCGATTTGCTGGAACTTACTTTCAACGCAAAATTCCTGCATAAACAGGAAGCATGAAATTATTCATGCATTCCATGTGACGAATGGGGTTTTATTGTTTAGAATGACGCCGGAAACACCGAACAAGTCGGCCGTCGTGCCTCTGCTTCCAGCTTGGGGATTTATCCGCATGCTCCATAAAAACCTTCCCTCAATCTAGCGTCCGCACGGTTCCGAGATTGAGCACTGTTCCGAATATATCCGGTTTCGACACGATGGCAACCCGCAGCTGGTTGCTGAATGGGTCTTCACGCCTGAAGCTGGCGATATTGATATCCGTGATCTGCCATGCGGCAGTTTTGTTCGGCATCAACTTCAAGTCTCCCATTCCGAAAGATAGCAAAGCCGGTAACCCCCTGGAAGTGGTATTGGTGAATAGCAAGTCCGCATCCAAACCGAGCAAGGCAGATGCGTTGGCGCAGGCCAATCTGGATGGTGGAGGCAATACCCGCAGCGATCCCCGGGCGAAAACTCCATTTCCGCTTGCACTAAAGAATAATCAAGCGGTGGAGATTGACACAGCCAGCCAGGAAACAGAGCAGCTTGAACAGGAAGCGCAACGGTTGGTGACTGAGGCCAGTAGCGATGAATTCATGTACGAGGCGGACCCTCCTTGGGCGCAGTCCAAAGGTAGCCAGAATGCGATTGACACCACCGGTCTGGTTCAGCGCAGCCTTGAAATCGCACGGCTGGAAGCGCAGACCCCAGTGAATCATGAGGCTTATCAGCACCGCCTGAAGCGCAAATTCATCGGCGCCCTTACTCGGGAATTCCGCTTCGCCCGTTATGCCGAAGACTGGCGCCTCAAGGTGGAACGGGTCGGCAACCTCAATTACCCTGAAGCTGCCAGACGGGAGGGGCTTTATGGAAAACTGCAACTCACTGTCGGGATCAAGTCCGATGGCAGCATTGAATCAATAAAAATAAATCGCTCATCGCGAAAAAAGGTCCTGGATGAAGCAGCGATACGCATCGTCAACCTGGCCGGGCAAAACGGGTTCGCTCCGTTTCCACCGGACATCAGTCGAGATACCGATGTTCTCCACATTACGCGCACATGGGTATTTACCCAAGACGAGTTGGCCAGCGAATGAACGGCCGCAGATCTCAGCCTGCCGCCGTTCATACATCTTTTTACCCGTTAAAGCAGTTGGCTAATGACCGATTTCTATGCCGTCATCGGCAACCCTGTAGCCCACAGCAAGTCACCGCTGATTCATGCCGAGTTTGCGCGGCAAACAGGTCAAGATGTCCATTATGAGGCCATTCTGGCGCCGACGGATGCGTTCGCCGCAACGATAGCGGGTTTCAGGGCGCGTGGCGGCAAAGGCGTGAACGTCACTGTTCCGTTCAAGCTTGAAGCTTGCCGGATTTCCACTCGACTGACCGAGCGGGCAGAGGCGGCGGAGGCGGCGAACACGCTGACGTTTGATGCCGAGGGTATCTTCGGCGATAACA
Source organism: Nitrosospira sp. (assembly GCA_039914755.1). GTDB lineage: Bacteria > Pseudomonadota > Gammaproteobacteria > Burkholderiales > Nitrosomonadaceae > Nitrosospira. Next base: position 8,803 of record JBDSOQ010000038.1, read on the forward strand.
CCGATGGCGCCGGACTATTGCGTGACATCGTAACCAATCTGAAATTTTCACTTGCAGGCAGGCAAGTTCTGCTCATGGGCGCCGGGGGTGCGGCCCGCGGTGTAGTGTTGCCCTTATTGGAACACAACCCCTGTCTGTTGACTGTCGCAAATCGTACCAGACAAAAAGCCGATGCGCTGCAGCAGCGGTTTTCGCACTATGGAAACATCATGTCCACCAGTTACGATGATCTGGGCGGAACGAAATTCGATCTCGTCATTAACGCCACCTCCGCCAGCCTGGATGGTAAACTTCCAGCGCTGCCATCCGGCATTTTTTCCAGTGTGTCGCTGGCTTACGACATGATGTACGGCAATGGGAATACCCCTTTCCTGCAATTTGCAAAGCAACAGGGCGCAGGTCAATTGGCCGATGGTATCGGCATGCTGGTTGAGCAGGCGGCGGAATCGTTCTTCCTGTGGCGTGGACTGAGACCACGAACAAAGCCGGTGATTGAAATGCTCGGATTGCATGGCGCGATAAGTTGAAAATATAAGGTTGCGGCAGCAAACGCATGAGAATGTTCTTCAAGCGCTGGTTCTGGCGCCTCTTTTTGCTGCTTGTCGGCATCGTCCTCGCCTATCAGTTCTGGGTTTTCGGCCATGTCGTCTATTGGAATTCCTACAACCCTTCTTCCAGTGCCTTCATGGAAGATCGTTTGGCGGTATTACGGCAAGGAAATAGCGCGGCGGCATTGCGTACACAATGGGTTCCTTACGAACGGATTTCTCCCCATCTCAAGCGGGCGATCATCGCTGCGGAGGACAGCAAATTCCTGACGCACGAGGGGTTCGATTTCGATGCTATTCAGAACGCGTATCAGAAAAATGTGAAAAAGCGCAAGCTTGTTGCGGGCGGCTCCACCATCAGTCAGCAGCTGGCAAAAAATTTATTTCTTTCCAGTGAAAAAACCCCGGGGCGCAAGATTCAGGAAGCCATCATCACATTGATGCTGGAACACGTGATGTCCAAACGCCGTATTCTGGAAATTTATCTGAATGTGATTGAATGGGGAAACGGAGTGTTCGGCGCAGGGGCTGCCATCCCCTACTATTACGGCGTTTCCGCTTTTTCAATTACTGCGGAACAAGCTGCCCGCCTTGCAGCCATGGTTACCAACCCTCGCTTTTACGATAAGCACCGTAATACTCCCTGGTTATCGAAGAAAACCGGGATCATCCTCAGCCGAATGGCATCGGCACAAATTCCCTGAAAATATAGAAGGGTTGGAACGTGGCGGATGGAGTAATGCTTATTTTGCATTCCGCACGCCCGCTGTCATAATATCCGACCCAATTTTTCCCTACAATCAGGCCATCCTGTTCCAGGACGACCCGTCATGACAAAAGCAAACAACCTCAGGGAAACAGAAAATCTGCAGGAGCATCTGCAACGGGTAATCTACTTGTTGCACGAGCACAAGCTTGCCGAGAGCCTTGCGCATGCCCAGGCAGCGCCAGACCGGGAGTTCGAGGAAGAACGGCTGGATAAACAGAATCTGGCTGAGCTGCAAAAGCTCCTGGACAAGCTTCACCCCGCGGATATTGCGCACATTCTAGAGGCGATGCCGCTTGAAGACCGCCTTTTGATCTGGGACCTGGTCAACGCGGAGCGTGACGGCGAAATTCTTCTGGAAGTT
>JBDSOQ010000035.1:0-13596 GCA_039914755.1 Nitrosospira sp.
CTACGCCTTCCGTGGAGTGCGCGTAGGATTATCCTAAATCCGGTAGTTGACCGCTCATTTGATAAATCAGTATTATGATTAATAACAATATTTCATATTATTTGACGCTCACCTTCCGGATGAGGCCGCTACGGGGTGAATTGCACAGTTTTTGCGGCACATGGCTGCGTTGCAACTCCTTGGAATGGAACGACCATTCCGCGTCGTTGCGCCTTGCCCTGCACTCCAAAAACCGTACACTTCACCCCGCCCAACTACCGGATTTAGGATTATTCGGAGGTTTCTTATACTTAAAAACCTGAAAACTGGCTGGGGAGGTAGGGATCGAACCTACGAATGCCGGAATCAAAATCCGGTGCCTTACCACTTGGCGACTCCCCAATAACTATTCCGCAAAATCATGCATGGGATGATGATCCAGTCCCTGTGCCACAAATCCATTCATACCGGACGGAACTTGCGACAACGCCGACCTTGCTGCCTGCTCTGTGGCGAACTCCGCAAATACGCAAGCGCCGGAGCCCGTCATTGCAATTATCCGGGGACCATCGAGCTGCTTCAGCCATTCAAGATGGCGCGCCACCTCGGGATATAGCCGGCATACCACCGGTTCCAGATCATTATGCCCGCGCTCGATGGAAAAGGGCGGTATTTTGATTGGGATTGTGTTTCGTGTCAATTCCTCGCTGCCAAAAATTTGCACGGTCGGCACGTGCACGGGTGGGGTCAGGACCAGATACCATGCGATCGGCAAGGCGATAGCCGAAAGCGCCTCGCCTATGCCTTCGGCAAAAGCATTGGTGCCGAAGATGAATACCGGCAAGTCCGCGCCCAGTCTGAGCCCCAGTTCTAACAGCCGGCTCTTTTTCCAATCCAAGCCCCACAAACGGTTGAGCCCCAGCAATGTCGTGGCTGCATCGGAACTGCCGCCTCCCAACCCACCTCCCATCGGAATACGCTTTTCCAGAAAGATGTCGACACCCAGGGAAACACCGCTTTCCTGTTGCAGCAACCTTGCAGCACGCACACACAGATCCTTGTCCTCAGGTACACCGGGAGTTGGCGTATGCAACTTTACCAAACCGTCTTTCCGTGGCGCCAAATGAAGCTGATCCGAGAAATCCAGCAATCGGAACACAGTTTGCAACAGGTGATAGCCATCCTCCCGACGTCCAACTACATGCAGGAACAGATTAAGTTTGGCGGGCGCAGGACAGGCAAGTCTGGTCATCAAATCCACGGCTTCAGCGGCCCCCTGGGTTCCAGTTATCTATTATGAGTTTTATCTGAAGACCGTTTCGCCTGATTACCAATAATCTCGGATACGTAGTCCCGGACTGCCCAGTTTGTGTCAGCGCCACAGGAGCATGGCCCGAATAATCAATCTCCCATCCGTCCTGCCGAATAGCCACCACGGACCCGTTCATATCAAGGTCTATCGCCGATGCCGTAGTTGGCGCATTCAGGCTTTGTACCCAGTATTGCAACCCCATGAGGGGCAACCGCCAACCCAGCGCCTGTTCTGTCAGACTTTCCACATCGGCCGCGTAATAACGCTTGTGCTCGGAGGTAGTCAGGTATACGCCTTCAGGCGTGCGCTGAATTTGCGCCAGCGTCTGACCTAATGGGGAGAGCAGAAGAATTTCATCGCCTCCGCCGCTGTGATGCCATTGTACTCCACCTGAGAAACTTTCTTTGCCGCCCTTCACCGATACCCTGCCAATGAGCCCGAAATCTGCTGATGTCGCGTTGATCAACCCGGCAACAGGCTCGGTGACGATAGTGCGGACGGCATTTTTTGAACCATGAGTGCTGAAAGTGGCGCACCCCGACAAGAAAACCGGTATGAACAGTATGCAAAATATGAAAACCTGCCGGGAGAAAACGAGGTCTTGTTTTAACGGCGTACTCACCCGGATGACCGACTGCATCGTCGCAATACCGCAATACCAGAATGACTCATCATTATACTACTTCATGAATTTCTTCATTGTGTCGAGCAATACCTCATTGCCGGCATGATTCTTGAGCGCTGCCTGCCAGACCTCTGTCGCCTCTTCCTTTTTTCCCTGTACCCATAGCACCTCTCCCAGATGGGCCGCAATTTCCGGATCCGGCGCCAATCCGAATGCGTGTCTCAGATAGCTGAGCCCCTGGTTGAGATTACCCATGCGGTAATGCACCCAACCCAGGCTATCCATTATGTAGGGATCGCCAGGAGAAAGAGCGATAGCCTTCTCGATGAGTTCGAGCGCTTCCGGCAGGCGGTTGGTATGTTCTGCAAGGCTATAGCCAAGCGCATTGTAAGCATGGGCATGATCTGGCCTCAATTGGATCAACTTACGCAAATCCTGCTCCATGATTTCGTATTTACCGATTTTTTCCGCTGCCAACGCGCGGTCGTAAAGCAGATCGGGGGAATCAGGAAGTTTTTCGAGGCCCTTACTCAGTAATTGGAACGCTTTCCGGTACGCACCGCCTTCGCGCAGCAATTGCGCCTCGGCGATCATTAACTGCGCACGCTGCTGATCGTTCGTCACCGGCAATTGCTGCAAGTGCTGTAGCGCCTCATCGGTCTTGCCTTTTCTGCTCAGCAGAATGGCATACTTTATCTGCGCCGGAAGATATTGGGCCCCAGCCGTTACCGAGCGATACCACTCCATCGCGGTGACATCATCCTGGGTTTTTTCATGAATGCCACCCAGATAAAAACGCACCAGGCCCGGGTCTCTGTAATCCAGCTCCAGTGCTCTCTTGAAATTGGATTCGGCCAAGCCATATTCCCGCAGTTCCATCGAAAGCAAACCTACAGCCACAGCAACATCGGCGTTATCCGGATTTTCCGCCAGCAATTGCTGAAATTGGTCGCGTGCCTTAGTGTAATCTTTTTCCGCCAGCAATAACCGAGCATAGGTAATGCGCGTATCGTTGGCCTTGGGATAAGCCTCAAGATAGCGTTCAAAAAATCTGATAGCGCTGGCATTGGATTCACGCGCGAGAATTCGGCCCTCATAAATTGCTGCCATCTCCCACTCCGGGCGAAGTGCCAATGCCTTTCTCATCTCTGCCAGCGCAATATCGAAACGATTGGCGAGCCACGCTGCCTGAGACACGGCGAAATGCGCTTCCGGTAGCTTTGGATAAGGTTCGGCAAGTTTCCTGACCATCTCAAATGTCGCATTTTTGTCCGAGCTGCGTACCAGCAGGCTATTCAACTGCATAAAAGCCTCATCGATATTGCTTCCGCCAGAGGCCAGCAATTTCTCCAGATGGGGCCGGGCTTCGTCCAGCCTGTTGAAGTTAACCAGCAGCGCTGCCAGCGTCTGGCGGGCCCCGACCGAATCCGGATCAAGCGTTGCCCAGATGTTCGCTGCTTCAAGCGCGGGCACGGGTTGGCGTGATTGCAGGGCGATTTCTGTCGCTCTCTGAGCGACACGCGGGTCGCGCGTGGTCCTCGCCAGCTTGAGATAAGTATGGGTAGCGATATCCGGATCACCACGCTGAAAAGCCGTCTCCCCCAGCAGGAAATCGAACAGCATGGGTGGAGTCAACTCCTGGCTGGGCAATTTCGACTGCCCAGTTCCTGTCTTGTTCGACTGATTGCTTGCCGTGACATCGGTCTTGGCAGGAAACTGCGCACAGGCAGCGAGGAAAAGCAGCGGCAATGCGCCAAAAATCTTAAAACTCATGGGGAAGTCCGCAACGTTCGAAAAAAGGCCGTCAAGGACGGGGCTGTCCTTCAGTACAATCCACATATTAGGTATATTTTACGCTTATCACAAGTGCACATCAGAACGACGATGTCGTAAATGCGTTTATCGTCGGCCCTGTTAATTCAAAAACGACTTCTCAAATCGTATGAAGAAGCACGGGGATCAACTGCTAAGGGAGGGACGCCCGAATCCGAATCATCATGATATTCTCATGGCCGAGCAGCTCGCCTCAACCGCCATGTCGGCTAGTGCCTCTGCCATCATTTCGCGGGCCGGCCCGGCATGCTGAATCGATTCGACGGAGACGCGTTTCGGTCGATGTGTTGCGCTTTTTTTTGATTGATTCTTTCTATAAGCTGAACCATATTTTTGGTAATCTCAATTGCCTGAACTGCCTGAAGTCGAAGTCATCCGCCGCGGAATCGCGCCCCATCTTGAAGGCCATCGCGTGGCCTGCGTCACGATACGGAATCCAAATCTGCGCTGGCCAGTGCCACCCGATCTGGGTAAAACACTTGGCGGCGCGACTATCGACAAGGTAGTGCGGCGCGGAAAATACCTCTTGCTCGACTGTGGCAAAGGCACGCTGATCCTGCATCTTGGTATGTCGGGCAGCTTGAGGTTGCTGCCGGCCACAGCGATAACCGCGCCGGAAAAACATGACCATGCTGATCTGACTTTAGACAACGGTACGATTCTCCGCTTCAAGGACCCACGCCGCTTCGGCGCAATACTGTGGACAGCGGCCGATGCCATGCACCATCCGTTATTGGCTCAGCTTGGCCCCGAGCCGCTCACCGAAGCGTTCAATGGATCCCTGCTATATGAACGGACCCGGAACCGTAGCGCCAGCATCAAAGAAGTGCTGATGAATAGCCGCATCGTCGCCGGTGTCGGCAATATTTACGCGAATGAAGCGCTCTTTCGGGCAGGCATCAATCCTATGACACCGGCTGGTGAGCTTGAGGTAGGCAAATGCAAAAACCTGGCACAGGCCATAAGAGACACACTCAATCTCGCGATTGAAGCAGGCGGCAGCAGCTTGCGCGATTTTGTCGATAGCAGCGGCAATCCCGGCTATTTCCAGCAGCAGTACTGGGTATACCACCGAGCCGGCCAGCCATGCCGTAAATGCGGCACAAATATCATTCAAACCCGGCAGGGGCAGCGTTCAAGCTTTTATTGTCCGCGCTGTCAAACAGGCCAGAATAATTGAACCCGGATAATCCATTAGGACGCAAGATGATGGCAAGGCAGGTTGCGAGACAGTTTTGCCGGTTGGGAGAAGTCCATAGCCCGGTCTATGGACGCCGCGCAGGTAGCGAAAATGGCGGCGAAAATGACCACCAACTGACCGCCAGCACTCGCGTAGGCTCGCAGAGCCGCCTAATGAATTATCTGGGTTAAACTCAATGAATTTTTTTGCCCGAACGAAAAGCGATCGCGCTTCTATTTAGGGGTAAGACCGATGGTTGTGTATAAATGTGAAGTGGCGATATCTTGGCGTCATACTCTGCCGTCAACATCCTGGTTGCCCAAATACATCTAATGACTGCTGAATCTTCGGTTCAGATTTAATACTTGGGCTTCCGCATGTATAAATCCGACATCACGCCATCTTCCTGGGATGGCCATAATCACCGTCATTACTGCGTCGAGCTACTCGAACGTTTATTGGCGAATCGTTCTATGCGTTTCGACCAGTGCAGCGCAATTAATCGATGCGCATTCACGCGGTAGCTAAATTGCGCTGCGACAAAATGCCGATTCCCCAGCCTGGGGTGCAATATCAAATGATACGCCACAAAAAGTCATGCGCACCAACCAGTCAAGGTTCCCGGTGGCATGGCGTACTCGGAAAGACCATTGGAAACCCCTGGCGCAGCGGTACTTTTTCTCTGGCGCTTATTCTCTTCTACCTGCTGTTTTCGGTCTTACCGGCATGGGCCGGTGTTACCGAACCGGATCCGCGCGCTCAAGAGGAATTCGATTTCATGAATTTATTGGCGAAAAAGGGATTGCATGATCTGGAGGACGAGCGCTGGAATGCTTATGGTCAGTTCACCTATATTTCCAGTTGGAAGGGGGCATTTCCGGCGTCGTATACAAACCTGAATGGAAGTATCAATTCTCTGTTGCCGGGAAGCGAAAGAAGCTTTAGCGGAACCGCCACACTGTATCTGGGGCTCAAGACATGGCAGGGTGGAGAAGTTTATTTTGCGCCAGAAATGATATCCATGCGGCCTTTATCGGATCTGAAGGGCTTGGGCGGAGCGATACAGAACTTCGAGATGCAAAAGGGCGGTTCCGAAACTCCTATCTATTACCGATCGAGATTATTTTTCAAGCAGACCTGGGGATTTGGCGGGGATCGCATACGGCTCGACTCCGATCCGATGCAACTCGGCACAACGGTGGATAGCAGACGCCTCGTCGTCAGGGTCGGCAATTTCAGTGTTATCGATTTCTTCGACAAGAATTCGTACTCGGGCGATCTCCGCCGGCAATTTTTGAACATGGCCTTCATGACATACGCCGCCTTCGATTTTGCCGCGGATGCAAGAGGCTATACCTGGGGTATGGTAAGCGAATACTTTCATGATGATTGGGCAGTCCGCTTCGGCCACGTAGCCACTTCCATCGATCCCAACCAGCTTGCTATCGACAGCAGAATATTCACCTATTACGGACAGCAGATAGAGCTCGAGCATAAGCATCAGTTATATGGCAGGCCTGGCTCCGTACGAATACTGGCTTACAGGAATCATGAAAACATGTGTAAATTCAGTGATGCCATTTCCGCCTTCCAATCCAACCATAACAAAAACGCCACCACCTGCACCGGCTTTAATTATGGATCAGGAAATGCGGGCGCTCCGGATTTATGCTGGGCACGCAAGCCCAATGATAAAATAGGCATAGGCATCAATATCGAGCAGCAGGTGGCGGATGATATCGGCTTATTCTTCCGGGGCATGTATAGCGATGGCAAAACCGAGGTGTTTTCCTACACTTCCACCGACAGATCGATCTCGCTGGGTGCGTTGGCCAATGGTTCCCGGTGGGAACGAAAAAAGGATTCATTGGGAATTGGATTTGCCGCAGGCTGGATTTCGAGTCAACATACCAGATATCTGAACATGGGCGGTGTCGATGGATTTGTCGGCGATGGCCGGATCAAGGCGGGTGCGGAACACGTAGTGGATATTTTTTATAGCGCCAATCTATTGAATTTGCCGCTGTGGGTGACGGCGGATTATCAGCATATTACCAACCCGGGTTTTAATGCGGACCGGGGCCCGGTAAATATCTATGGAATGAGAGTTCATGCCGAGTTTTAGCTGAAAGCGGATCGCCGCGAATGACGGCCTCGAAGCGCGCGGGTGACGGAAACGTTGAAGAACCGCGAACTTCGGAGTGCCGGATGAAGATCGCCCTCTCACTGGTACCGAATGCCTCCATGATCCGGATACATCTCATGATCCAATTCATTAAAAATTCCGGGTTGGTATATCATCCAGTTTTCTGTTGCTTGGGCAGACAGCCTGGGCAGACATAAGGTCACTATGAACATTACTTTCATCGGCGGCGGCAACATGGCCTCCGCCTTGATCGGCGGCCTGTTGCAGCAAGGCTGTCCGTCCACCCGGATATGCGTGGTGGAAGCCAGCGCCGAGGGCCGCGAAAGGATAAAGCAAGAGTTTAACGTAGAGGCCGTAGCGGAACTCTTCCAAGGCGTAGCCAACAGCAACGTGGTTGTGCTGGCGGTAAAGCCGCAGCAGCTACCCGCTGTGGCACGAGAGCTTGCGGCGCTGCTCAACAATCACCTGGTTATTTCTATCGCCGCCGGTATTCGCGCAAAAGATATTTCCCGCTGGCTGGGTGGCTATACACGTATTGTGCGAGCCATGCCCAACACGCCGGCCTTGGTTGGCGCGGCTGTTACCGGCTTATATGCCATGGCTGGCGTGCACGAAGCGGAAAGAGGCGATGCAGAGGCCATACTCGCGGCGGTAGGTTCCGTACTGTGGGTTGCGCATGAGGAACTGCTGCACGCGGTCACAGCCGTCTCCGGCAGCGGCCCGGCTTATGTATTTTATTTCCTCGAAGCGATGCAGAAGGCGGCGCATGAACTAGGCCTGGATGCGGCCCAGGCACGGCAGCTGAGTATCGATACTTTCGTCGGCGCGGCCAGGCTGGCAAGCCAGAGCAGTGAAGACGCCGCCGCGCTGCGCGCTCGCGTGACGTCGCCAGGGGGCACCACCGAACGCGCAATACAGTCTCTTGAAGACGAGGGAGTCAAGAGCGCCATCCTGCGGGCGATACATATCGCGAACGAGCGCTCACGCGAACTGGGCGATGAGTTTGGCAAAATATAAACTTCGCTGACTATTATCCTAAATCCGGTAGTTGACCGCTCATTTAATAGATCAGTGTTATGATTAATAACAATATTTCATATTATTTAACGCCCACCTTCCGAGTGAGGGCGCTACGGGGTGAATTGCACAGTTTTTGCGGCACATGGCTGCGTTGCAACTTCTTGGAATGGAGCGACCATTCCGCGTCGTTGCGCCTTGCCCTGCACCCCAAAAACCGTACAATTCACCCCGTCCAACTACCGGATTTAGGATTATTTCAGGAAATTGAATGCTCAACCAGATGTTGATATTTCTACTCGACACCCTTCTCGGGCTGTTTTCCCTGGTGCTGCTGCTGCGTTTTTATATGCAGTTGCTGCGGGCGCCCCACCGTAATCCACTATCGCAATTTCTCATTGCGATTACGGATTTTCTGGTACGACCGGCGCGACGCATGATCCCCGGCTTCGGCGGTATCGATTTCCCCACGCTACTACTGGCATGGCTTACGCAACTCATATTACTGGCAGGCGTGTACATACTTCAAGGGTACAACTTCACCTCGACTGTCGGCCTCGCAGCCGGTGCCCTGGCACTTCTGGCGCTCGTGGAAATCGTCAAGATGACGCTGTACATCATCATGGCGGCGATAATCATTCAGGCGGTGCTTTCCTGGTTCAATCCCTATAGCGCACTGGCGCCGGTACTCGACAGTTTTACCCGGCCATTCCTCGGGGTTATCCGGGCACGCATCCCCCCAATCGGCAACATCGATCTGTCACCATTGTTTGTGCTCATAATTATCCAATTGCTGTTGTTCGTAGTGGCGAGGACGGAAGGCGAAATCTCCCGCCTGTTCTGATGCCGGGTATGACATCTTCCACTTGGTATCGCTGTGATAGTGACGGACAAAAGCTTACCCTTACCCTGCATGTACAGCCGGGTGCGAAGCAAACGGAAGCGGTTGGGTTGCATGGCGACGCCATGAAAATCAGGCTGGCTGCGCCACCTGTAGAAGGTGCCGCCAACGCCGCGCTAGTTGAATTTCTCGCCGGAATGTTCGGGGTGCGCCAATGCCAGGTGACACTCAAGCACGGGATTAAATCCCGGCGTAAAGTGGCTGAAATCAGCCATCCGCTCCATGACCCCAGCGTGCTATGGAAATGTGCCGGGGATACGGATACGGACTAACGCCTTCAGCAAGTCATTTGGCGATAGTGATACTGGGCACACCGACCCGGGGTAAATCCGTGACGGTCATCTGAAACAGGAGGTACAACATCTGGAAGGCATCGCGGTTCCAGCTGGCCAGCGGACCCGCCGTGTTCACCGCATAATACCGGCCGTGCGAATAGATCGAAAGGTCAGCTTCTGCAGGGTCTGAATCTGCGACAACGAGATCCATCGTCGCGACGGGATTTTCATTATTATCGATGGCGGGAGTTCTTGTATCCTTCCCGACATCATACTCCGGCTCGTCGCCCAGAGATCGGCCGAGAAAACTAATGATGGCATGGAAGCTTCTAAGCCGAAAAATGCCTTTGATAGGCCACGTTCCTCCGTAATGATCGGGGCGGATATCGAATGCAATATCGCTACTCATCCAGTTCCCCGCGTCCTTGCTCAACTGCATGCGTTCTTCAACAGATAATGTATCTGGATCATAGTTGGTCACGAGAATAGGCCCGGGCAACTGTTTACGCAACGTGTATGTATTGTCCAGTCTGTTATAGAGCACGGAAAACTCTTTCTCCAGTGCCAGGAACCCTTCTCCCGTAACCGCACCCGCGGGTATGATCCAGGTGTGCACCAGGGTCAACGGTTCCGCAAATAGCCGATCCTTGTCCTGAATGGCGGAGAGGTGAAGTACCACGCGGCGGAATAGTTCATAACCTGATCCATCAGACGGCCTATTGCGCGCGACCTTCTCGGTAGAATGCTGAATACGCACTTCCTGAGCCATCAGCCTCAGCAGGAGATCAATATCAAAGCGCTGCCGGAGCAGCAGGATAAACTTGTTTTGCGGAAATGGGGTAAGAATCCGTTTGGTAAATTCTTCCCCTTCTATTGGAACAATGCTGATGGTCGGATTTTCCGCGACGCTACCGCCAAATAATGGCATCAGCACCGGTCCTGCCAACCCGCCCAGCGCGGGCGTGGCTCCGGCATTGAATCGGAAATCGAACGTCGCCGCAATGTTTGAGACCCCGGTAAAATGTATGGGTTGACGGTGATGCGCACGCGCGATGTTCATCAATAGCTGCTTGGATGCCGCGCTGGTTATAGCGTCATCATAAGCGCCAACCGCTCTGTTGAGCGTGATGGGAGATAGGCAACCCGACAGCACCAGCGTGGCTATCAGGCCAAATAACATGCATAGCGAACGTTGAGGGCGAGAGCAAAAAGTGCCCATGTACTGTAGTCTCATCGGGATAAACGGATTGGAAGATCGGAATGGAAGCGGGATAGCGGATTCTTACTGTATTTAAAGTAAATGCTCAGGACAGTACGGGTTCGGTTCAAGGCATAGCGCTTCGCGGGTCTACCTGTATAATCCGCGAATGTCGAGAAATTGGCTCAGCGCTGCCTATATCCCCAAAAACCCAAAACGGGTATCGGCGCCGCCAGCCTGAAAGAAAGGAACTCCGCTGCCGCTTCTCAGTCTATTTCCGGCAAGACATTACCTCTTTCCAATCCCCGCGGTCAAGATGTTAATTCATGTCGTCGGCGTACGGCTTGAGGCATTGAATGGAAGCCGGCCTTCGGATAATGTCTGGATAATAATGTAAAATGAATGCCATCCTACCCGCATATTGGAAATCGGATCGCAATTGGCGGAGTTTGGGGCAAAACGAGCCGGGGGGTTGCTATATTTGCATTGAGGTACCCCCAATAGCAATTGGGTTGATATTGAAAATGGGAATTTGAATCTCTGCAGAGAGGAAAATCACATGAAAAATATTTTGATCCTATCTGCATTAACTTTAGGTTTGGCCTCATCCGCCGCCTTTGCGCAGTATGATCATCATGGTGAAGAAATTGACCCCTCCCTCGGCAGCCCCGGCGATCCCGGCAAGGTCTCGCGAACCATCGAAATAACAATGGTGGATAATCGCTTCAAGCCTTCTGAAATCAAAGTAAAACAAGGTGAAACAATAAAATTTTTGCTTAACAATACGGGCAAGAAAAAGCATGAGATGATGATCGGTACGCCGGAAGATATCGATAAACATAATAAAATGCTGAAAAAATTTCCCGATATGGAGCACCCTGACGAACCCGGCATGGTCAGCGTCGCGCCGGGCAAAACCGCGGAATTGGTCTGGCATTTCACCGAAGCCGGAACGGTTGATTTCGCCTGCCCGTTGCCAGGCCATTTCAAGGGCATGAATTTTCCAGGTATGAAAGGAACAATCGAAGTGGAGATCAAATGAAAATATCAAAGCAGGTATTATTGGCGGGATCCATTCTCATCGGCGCCTTGGCGGGAAGCGGCGCTCATGCCACCGCAACGACAGTCGAGGTTTACAAGAGCTCGACCTGCAAATGCTGTGCGAAATGGGTTGATCACATGCGAGCAAACGGGTTTACGGTCAATACCCACGATGTAGGCAATAAGGAGGCCCGCGAGCGAGCCGGGATTTCCACTACCCTCGGATCATGCCATACGGCCCTGGTCGATGGTTATGCAATTGAAGGCCACGTGCCCGCCCAGGATATCAAACGCCTTCTCAAGGAGCGTCCCCGTGCCATTGGCCTGACCGCTCCAGGCATGCCTCATGGTTCTCCGGGCATGGAAGGGGCACGCAGCGATCCGTATGATGTGCTTTTAATAAACAAACAAGGCGATACCACTGTTTACAGCCAGCATCGTCCATCCGACTCAAAAGATTCAGTGATGAGGCTGAAATGAAGCGTATCACCTGTACCCTTACCCCCCAACGCATGAAAGAGAGATCCAGCAAGGTTTCCCTGACCCCACTAGCATGTTTCTTTGCAGTCCCGACCATAATGCCGCATGCCGGGCAAGGAATGGTTGGCGCGGGAGGCAAGCGGCCTTGAACGTGCATCGTTTCATTCTCGTAAGTGCGGTAATCGGCATCATTGCAAGCTGCGGCGAATCCAAGCCGCCTGCCGCAACATCAACACCGCCTGCTTCACCAGCCGCTGCGCCAGCTTCACCCACCGTCGAACCCTCCCCACCCGCTCCTGAACCGGAGCCGCCGGCTGCGGCATCGGTCCCAGCACCGGCGGAACAGCCAAAAAATCTGGCAGCGCGCAAGCTGGACCCGGAAAAAATCAAGCGTGGCGCGGCCACTTATACCAAAAATTGTGCAAGCTGCCACGGACCCAATGGCGAGGCCACCCCAGGTTGGCGAATACCGGCGGCTGACGGCAGATATCCACCGCCGCCCCTGGACGGTAGTGCTCATGCCTGGCATCACTCAACCGAAGCATTGGAAACAATGATCCGGGACGGTAGCCCGGGTGCCGGTATGCCAGCGTGGGATGGAAAACTGACGAAACAGGAAATCGATGACGTGATTGTCTGGATCAAATCGCTATGGCCAGATGAAATCTACGATATCTGGTATAAGGAAATTGAGAATAAGCCGGAGCCGAAACGAAGCTGAGCTAAGCGCCGACTATTTGCTGTGTTGTTTTGGAGTAACTGGCGTAACGCCAGTTTTCGGGCTTAGACTTGGGTCTGAGCCCGAAAGGGTCAACCAGGTTTCGCCCAGGCCACCCACGGGGCGGTAATCCCCAAAGGGACGGAACATGCGAAAGCCGAAGTACGCAGGTAAAGTTGAGGTGTAACAGCCTAAGGCCACCAGGCCGATCAATCGGCCGACTGTTTCCCTATCTTATCCAGCAGTCCTCGGACTTGAAGAATCGCAGCGAAAAAGTGACTGGTGAGGACGGATTTTGGGGGATTTTGAAGGCCAATAGTTATTCTATTAGCCGAAAAAACGGCGAAATCCTTCAAGCCCGACAGGCTGTCAGGATAGCGACCGGCAATTCAACGCTGCTCTCACTCCTCGTCAAGAGCGGCTACGCTTAACCCTCTGGCTGGCTCGCTTTCGGCGCCGCCTTCTTTACCGCAGCACGGGCGGGAAGCTTTTCCCGGATGCGCGCCGACTTGCCGGAACGATCCCGCAGGTAATAAAGCTTGGCGCGACGGACATCCCCGCGACGTTTGATCTCTATGCTGGCAATCAGCGGTGAATAGCTCTGGAAAGTCCGCTCCACGCCCTCCCCGCTGGATACTTTACGTACGGTAAAGGCCGAATTGAGACCACGGTTACGCTTCGCGATAACAACACCTTCATAAGCCTGTATTCGTTTACGGTCGCCTTCCACCACGTTGACGTTAACGATTACGGTATCTCCGGGCGCAAAATCCGGAATTGTCTTGCCGAGGCGGCTGATTTCTTCATTTTCAAGTTGTTCGATCAGGTTCATTTTGTACTCCTTACTTTATATTCCCTGGTTTCAATTGGTGATGTGGACATGCTGGAATT